>CAZANH010000135.1:0-16440 GCA_964486515.1 uncultured Eubacteriales bacterium | reverse complement strand
ATATTCCCTCTCCGGCACCGAATCCGCGACAATGCCTGCACCTGCCTGTATATATGCCTTATTTCCTTTAAATACAATTGTCCGTATGGTAATACAGCTGTCCAAAGTCCCGTCAAAACCGATATAACCGGCAGCCCCTCCATATACCCCTCTTTTGACAGACTCAAGTTTATCAATTATTTCCATTGCCCTGATTTTCGGTGCTCCTGAAAGAGTACCTGCAGGAAGGACAGACATCAAAGCATCATAAGAAAATTTGTCAGCTTCCAGTCTGCCTGAAACATTGGTAACCATATGCATTACGTGTGAAAATTTCTCTACATGCATAAGATTTTTTACTTCCACACTTCCAAAGCATGAGATTTTTCCCACATCATTTCTTGCAAGATCAACAAGCATCATATGCTCCGCTTTTTCCTTCTCATCCGATAGAAGCTCCTTCTCAAGCCTATTATCCTCCTCCATTGATTTACCCCGTTTTCTGGTACCGGCAATCGGACATGTCTCTACAAATCCGTTTTCAACACGCACCAACATCTCTGGAGATGCACCCACAAGTGAAAAATCATCGAATTTCAAATAGAACATATACGGGGACGGATTTATCGTTCTCAAAACCCTGTATACATTAAATGGGTCATGTTCCGTTTCCATCTCAAGCCTCTGTGAAATTACTGCCTGGAAAATATCGCCGTTTTTTATATATTCCTTTGCTTTCTGTACAGCATCCATAAATTCATCTTTTGCCATACTGCTCTCAAAATGTTCCTTTTCTTTTATACTGCCGGTTTTACCAAACTCAATATTTCCCTGAAACGGTTTGACGATTCCCTCACCGGTTTTCCATTTTGAATAAATTATTTCCTGGTATATGGCCTTTATTCTCTCTATGACGGAATTATAATTCCTTTCAATGTTACCTTCGGTATTCATGTTGACAATTATATGAATCTTCTGCTTAAGATGGTCAAAAGCCAATATTTCACCCATAAACATAAAAAAGCAATCGGGAAGCTGCAAATCATCAAAAGGAATATCCGGCAGGTTTTCCATATATCTAACAAGATCATAGCCGAAATACCCGACGGCACCTCCTGAAAATCTGGGGATATCCTGGAGGTGAACACTTTTCTGGTTTTTCATAAGACCCTTTAAAACATCCACGGGATTTCCCTCTTTTTCTGTTACATTGCCATCATTTTTTCTGACATACGATTTTCCTCCCACACTCCTGAGAGTCATGAAAGGTGCTTTACCAATAAATGAATAACGCCCCCACTTTTCCCCTTTTTCAACACTTTCGAGCAGAAAACAATAACTGCTGCCGGAGTATCTTTTAAAAAGGCTTATGGGTGTTTCCATATCGGCATAAACCTCCATGGAAACCGGTATAATACTGCAGTCCCTGGAAAGTTTTTTAACGGCCTGTATATCGGGATAAAACATTTTTGGTTACTGTCCCCCTTAAAATATATTACGGAAGACATGAGAATTGACACTAAAAAAGCCAGTCGAAGAAAAATCCTCAGCCGGCATAATCTCACACAACAATACCTCAAACTCTGACTCATCTCTTCTCATCTCATCCAAACAATTACAACAAACTCATCTCATCTAAATCATATTAAATTTTATATGATTGTAGCATATAAAAATACTCAATGCAATAGCAAAATTTTCCTTTTTAAAAACAACGGAATAATTTATAGTAACTGTACTATTGGATATATCAGAAGAAATATTTTTATAAAAAAACGTTACAGGGACTAAGTGTCTGTATATTCAGCCTTGTCAGTCAAATCAAACTCGCTGAATGTTTATTAATTAAGGACGGAAAAACATTCACCTCAAACAGTAATTTGACCTTAAATTTGTTTCATAAACAGCCCCTAAGTCCCCTTCACTAAGATTTCATCAAAATGTTTCTTCGATATATATTTGTCGAGAGGATCTGAATAAATTATAAGCCTTTCTGCATAATCCTTTTTGCGATTTCAGCAAATACAGGTGCAGCCGTATGTCCACCGCTCTTTCCATTCTCCACGAACACAGCTATGGAATACTTTGGTGTCTTGCAGGGGAAATATCCCGCAAACCACGCATGTACAACATTTTTGTCACCTGTCTCAGCACTGCCGGTCTTGCCTGCAGCCCCTCCATATTGTTCCAATTCTGCTTCCATACCTGTCCCTTCTGTCGTAACACCCTCCATCAGTTCCTTTATCCTGTCGGCAACTTCCTTGCTGATAATTCTCTCCCAGCCCTCATGTCTTAATTCTCTCACCTTGTTACCGTCATCATCTACTATTGAGTCTACCATATGTATTTTATTCCTGATGCCTCCGTTTGCAATTGTAGCAACAATATCTGCAACCTGCAACGGAGTTGCCATAATTTCGCCCTGTCCTATCGATATGTTTGCAATATCTCCCTGACTGTAATACTCGTTTTCATCAGGTAAATTTCCCGGTGACTCCGGTACTCCCTGCATGTCTATTCCTGTTGTTTCGCCAAGGCCGAATTTTTTTGCCATTACAATCAGGCTTTTGTAACCCGATTGCAGCGCCCTGTCAATAAAAAACGGATTACATGACAGAGCAAATGCTTCACGAAGGTTTATTGAACCATGTCCTCCCTTTTTATAGGAAGGGCACTTGAAGATTTTACCGTCAACTTCTATATACCCTTTGCAATAGTAATTTTCATCAAAATTTTGATTTTCACTGAAAAAAACAGCCACATCTATTATTTTAAATACGGAGCCCAGGTTATATGAAGCAACAGCCCTGTTAAAAAGTTCATTTCTATCACCATTCAGATAATTTTCGACATTATCCTGCAAAAAATCAGGTTTGCTGGCCATAGCAACAATATCACCACTGCATACATCCTCTACAACCACCGCCCCTGAAATATTTCTTTCATTCATAACCTCCTCGGTTATTTTTTGTATATGGTAATCAATCGTAAGTTTCACATCAAGAAGTCCTTTTTCGTCCGGGTATTTTATTATCCTGTATCCGATTCCCTCAAGCGGATTGTTCATTGCATCGGTAATCATGCCAATAATGCTTTCTCCTTCATTTGAAAGGACTTCCTCATAGAACTTTTCCATACCGAATGCCCCCGTCCGGTCAATACTATTTAAATATCCTGTTATATGCCTGGCTACGGAATATTCGTCATATCTTTTTAATGAATTTATTATTGAGATGCCCTTAACCTCGAGCTTCATTATTTTATTTGCGGTTTCCTCATCAATAACTTTTACAATAGGTTCCTTTTCCGATTCAATTCTCGTTTTTAATGAATTATACTTAACATTGAGAATACTGCAAACACTTTCGAGTCCACTTGTATTATGTTTTAGATAAATCGGTTTTAATACAATAAGATATTTTTCGTTCCTGTTTGTAAGACGTATGCCATTCCTGTCAATTATATCACCTCTTGGTTTTTCAATACCACTGGTTTTCATTCTTTGAACAGATGCCGATTGTGCAAGGCTCCGCCCTTTTATAACCTGAAAATAAAAAATTCTTATAACAAGTATTGCCATTATTGATAAAAATGCCACAAAAACAGCTATATATCTTTTAACAGGTAAATAATCATTCTCTTTTTCCATGTATTAATTTTTAACATGCTTTTTTAAAATTATTCACTCCCTGCGCCTTAAAATCGAATATTCTTCTACCGGCTCTTTCATTGGCATATGGACTGTCATCTGCGGATGCGGTGCTTCCACTATATCCTTCCCGTCAATATCCTTCATTTCTTTTATACTTTGCCTGAAATAATTTCCATGGGGCCTTACTACTTCTATTTCATCACCGGCTGCCATTTTGTTTCTCTGTTCTACTTCTGCAATACCGGTATCCGGATTATACCCTCTTACTAATCCTAAAAATCTGTAATTTCTTATATATGAACTTGTCTTATAATTCTGGGTATTTTTTGGCACTCCTTTGTAAAAACCCCGTGTAAATTCCCTGTGGCTTACCTTTGAAAGTTCCTCCATCCATTCAGGATTATAACAATATTTCCCGGGGTTTTCAAAATACGTATCCAATGCTTCCCTATATACCTTGACTACCGTTGATACATAATATGAACTTTTCATGCGTCCCTCTATCTTTACACTTGTTATACCGGTTTCTGCAATATCCGGTATATGTTCTATCATACACAGATCCTTTGAATTAAAAATAAACGTACCTTTTTCATGTTCTTCCACAGGAAAGTATTCTCCCTGTCTTTTCTCCTCCATCAGATAATATTTCCATCTGCACGGCTGTGCACAAAGGCCCCTGTTTGCATCCCTTCCTGTCATATAACTGCTTAAAAGGCACCTGCCTGAATATGAAATGCACATGGCACCGTGAATAAACAGCTCAATTTCAATGTCTTCAGGAGCTTTTTCCCTTATTTCCCTTACTTCCTCAAGCGAAAGTTCCCTTGCAAGAATTACCCGTTTAAAGCCATGCTCATACCAGAATTTCACACTTCGCCAGTTTGTATTATTTGCCTGTGTGCTCAAATGCAATTTGACATTGGGGGCATATTCCCTTACAACCGAATAAACACCCGGATCAGCTACTATAAAAGCATCAACGCCCAATAATCCTAATTTCTCAACATAACCGGGCATTTTTTCAATATCCCTGTTATGAGGTATTACATTAAGGGTTATATAAACTTTTTTCCCTCTTGAATGGGCAAACTCCAATCCTTTCTTCATATCTTCAAAATTGAAGTTATCGGCATAAGCTCTCAATCCATAGTATTCTCCTCCTATGTAAACAGCATCAGCTCCGTATATAACAGCCATTTTTAGTTTTTCAAGATTACCTGCAGGAGCAAGCAGTTCCAATTTTTTCATTCAAAGTTTCCTTCATTTCTATTATTTTCTATAGCTTACGGATACCCCATCTCCCACCGGTACAATTGCAGTTTCAAGTTCATCGCTTCCACATAGAATTTCGAGATATTCCCTCATCCTGTTTACAATGGTCCTATCACTTTTTGGTACAAGCCTGTCATTGGCAACCATACCCCTGTACAGTACATTGTCTGAAAGAAGAATACCATCTTTTTTAAGTATTCTCAGACATTCCGGGAATAATTCAACATACTGCCCCTTCGCTATATCAATAAAAATCATATCATATTTTTTGTCAAGATGTTTCAATACATCGGCAGCATCTCCCGGTATTATATGTATAATCCGGTCAAGGCCTGCTTTTTTTATATTTAAAACGGCTTTTTTATACATTTCCTCATTTGATTCTATCGTATCCAGTCTGCCGCCATGCTTTAAAAATGAAGAAAACAGTATTGCCGAATAACCTATAGCAGTACCGGCTTCAAGAATACGTCCCGGTTTTTTTATATGCCCCAGTACTGATATAAACCTTCCTGTTTCAGGATTTAATATGGGTATGCCATTTTTTTCCGCATAAGATTCCAGTTTTGCAAGAATACCTTTGTTCTTTCCAATGGTTTTCCTTATATAATCACTGACATACTCAGTGCTTATCATAGTTCTGGCCTCCTGTTCCTTTAAAGGCGGCCGGTATTTTAAAGAACGTGAACGTAATCAATTGGTATACCTGTGCATTGCGTTTACATGATCCCTGAAGTTATCGGAAAACACATGGCTTCCGTCACCTTTTGCCACAAAATACAGGTAATCATTCTTTTCAGGATACAAGGCAGCCTTTATTGATTCTTCACCTGGACAGCATATTGGCCCCGGGGGAAGTCCCTGATACATGTACGTATTATATGGATCATCAATTTTTGTATCTTCAATAAGTATTTTTTCCTTAACAATTCCCTCATTGTTTAAAAATATATATTGTATAGTTGCACACGATTCAAGCCTTCTCAATGATATATCCCTGCTTTTAAGCCTGTTGTGGAATACTCCTGAAATCCTGTCCCTTTCTTCATCCAGAACGGCCTCTTTCTCAATTATTGATGCAAGTGTGACTATCTCATCCACTGTCATTTCAAGTTCCTCCGCTCGTTTATAATACTCATCCCTGAACTTTATATTGAAATTATCAAGTATTTTTTTAATTATTTCCTTTTCTTCGGCTTTTTTATCAAATATATATGTATCAGGAAATAAATAACCCTCCAGCCTGTATGTCCTTTTTTTATCTTCCGGTATGCCTGATATGAATTCATATTCAAATTCCACGCTCATAGCTGCCTTTTCAAATTCAACAACATCAATTAAATTAACTTCTTTAAGAACATCCGTAATATTTTTAAAAGTATATCCCTCCGGTATTGTAACTTTTATTGTCGGATTATCGAGGGGTTTTGACGCTATTATTCTCATAATCTGCCTGTAACCCTTTAGGCTGTTATAGTCCATACTGCTGCTTACAATATGAATACCGGCTTTATATGTTCCGTCATATCCCTCTATTTTTGAAAGCAGTTTGAATGCCGTGGTATATTTGATTATATTCATATTTTTTAATATTTCCGCAATTTCCATGGTATTTGATCCTAATGGAATTTCAACTTCCATACTTTCATCGGGTTCAGGCCTTATTACTACTTCTTTATCGGTACTTACCTCCATTGCGTAATTATACGCCAGATACCCACCTAATACTGTAATACCTACAATACATGACACTATAACCAAAAATATAAGAAATCCATAGTTGTTTTTCACTTTACGTTTTGGCCGTTTTTTCCCAATCTGCATACCCAAATTGTTCATCTTCCTGTCCTCCCGGTTGTTATACATTATTTTCATGATTTTGGTTCTGCTCATAGTTTATATTATAGGAAGCTGTATCTTCTTCCGCAAATTTATATTTTATTGCAATTTCAGTAAATTTTTCAACAACATAGCTGTCAAATTGAGTCCCAGCACCCTTTTTAAGCTGGTCCAAAGCCTCATTAAAACTTAATCTTGTCCTGTATAACCTGTCCGACATCATTGCATCAAATGCATCAACTACGGAAATTATCCTGGCCAGCAGAGGTATCTGTTCACCTTTTAACCCTTGAGGATACCCTTTACCGTCGATTCTTTCATGATGGCATTTTACCACAGGTACTACATCTTTAAACATGGATATTGCAGAAAGGATATGTGCACTTTTTAACGGATGTTTTTTAATTTCTTCGTATTCGTCCTTATCAAGCCTATCCGCTTTTAAAAGTATATCTTCCGAAGTTCCTATTTTACCAATATCATGAAATATTCCGCTTATTCTTATTGTTTCAATTTCCTTATCAGAAAGCCCCATGGCTTTTCCTGTTTTAACGGCAAGCGCTGCTACTCTGTCGGAGTGCCCCCTTGTATATATGTCTTTTGCATCAACTACAAGCCTTAATGCTTCAATTGTATCCATATATCTTTTTCTTAATTGTTTATATGTCCTGTCAAGTTCTTCATTTTTTATATTTACCAGTGAATGTAAAAATGCATTGTTAATTGATGAGGCTGCCTGTTTTGAGTAAATCTCAAGGAGTTTATACCCATCAACAATATTTTTGCTTTCAACATAGAATACACCCATTGCTTCCTTATATTCATTGATAAGGGGAAATATTATACCCTCCTTAATCACGACTTCTTTTTTCATAGTTCTTGAATACCCAAGCTGTTCCATAAATGAGGTATCTAACATTTTCATAAAATTGTCAATATCAGTTTTATATTTGCCTATACCCTTGAATATGCTTTTATTATCACTGTTTTTTATATCAGTCATATCATCAACAATAATAAATGCATTTTCGCTGTTTACAAGGGGAAGTATTTCTACAAGCAAATCTTCAAGTATATTGTCTATTGGCTGAAGCTGATATATTTTGGGAACTGAAAGGAGTATCCTGTTCAAACCATCACGAAAACGTTTAATCATTCTCATTTGTGATACTGATTTTATTCCCGATTCTATAAGCAGTAAAAGCTGATCAAACCTGTCACTCTTTTCACAGTATCCTTGTATTTCAAGGTTTTTAACGGTAGTAATAGGAGGAGCCAGATCCTTATGGCCTGTAAGAAGTAATATATATAATTCCTTATTGAATTCTCTTATTTTCTTCACAACTTTATCCCCATTCATAGGCTGCATAAGATAATCAAGAATTAATATGTCATAATGTTCATTTTTAAGTATCTCAATACCTTCCAAGGGATTTGTTATTCCTATGAATTTGTATCCGTTTCTTTTTAGTATAACAGAAAACGAATCAATAACACCTACTTCATCATCAATGATCAGTATTTTATATAACTGACCTGACGAATCTGTTTTCTTTCTCCCTCTCATTCTCTCCCTCCTGTAGACTCTGTCTTTAAAAAAACATATATAACAGCCTTGCAGGCAAAATACTACTACCACTATTAATTATCTCATGTTTAATAAATATGTCAATATGTTTGCCAAACTTATTTTTGGGTTGATTGTTACCACAGCCCTTCTCATCTACTTGAAGAAATATTTTCGTGAAATATAGGGGGCTGTGAATACTAACAGTTGATTTTGTTTCAAATGTGCATTATAATTTATTAGAAGCTGGTTTTACAAGTATTAGTAATTGTTATAACGAAGCACAAGATATAGATATTCAGGGGGGAATGTTTTTGTGAAAAGGGTCATTGACTGTTTGTTTATAGGATACAATGAATGTATATTTGAAAAATATGAAAAAAGACTCAGAGCAATGGGAGAAAAAACCATTGACTATAAAGACATAAATATGAACTTTATTCAATACAACAATAAGCTTTATACACCATCGGATATTTTCAACCTTTTTTACGATTATAACGAAGATTCCCTGGGACCGTTAAGTATGACGGACACATTCAGCCTGACAATTGCATATCTTGGTTCATTCCTGCACAGAAAAGGATTCAGTTTTGATTATATTCTATCATATCAGAAAGAAAAAAATAAACTTATTGACATGCTAAGCAGTAATAATATTTTATCAGTGGCAATACCTACAACCTATTATACTTCAATTTTTCCCATACTTGAAATAGTTTCATTCATAAAAAATTATAATCCTTCTGTCAGGATAATTATAGGAGGGCCGTTTATTGCAAATTGCGCGGCATTGGGTAATGATATTTTATTGAATAATCTATATAGAACAGTAAATGCAGATTTTTACATATATGATTCACAGGGTGAACAGGCTTTATCTCAAATACTTAATGCAATAAAAAACAATATTCCCTTTTATGGTATAAATAATATTTCTTACAGGGAAAACAACAAATATTACACCAATTTATGCAGCCCTGAAAAAAATATTCTAGAAGAAAATCCGATTGATTGGAGCCTGTTTACCGACAGGATAGACAAGCTTGTTTCCATAAGAACTTCTGTTTCCTGTCCGTTTAAATGTTCATTTTGTGAATATCCAAGACGTGCCGGGAAATTTCAGACTGCAAGCATTGAATTTATAGAAAAGGAATTAAACTCTATTTATAATACAGGAAAGGTCAAGAATATAGGTTTTATTGATGATACATTCAATGTCCCTCCCCAGAGGCTAAAAAACATTCTGCACATGATGATAAGGAATAAATACGGCTTCACATGGTATTCCTATTTCAGGTGCCAGTATGCAGATGAGGAAATGGTCGAATTAATGAAGGAAAGCGGTTGTATAGCATCAATGCTGGGAATTGAATCTGGGGACCAGAAAATCCTCGACAATATGAATAAAGCAGTAAAAGTTGATCAGTATAAAAAAGGTATGGCTCTGTTAAAGGAATATGGGATTACTACCGAAGCGTCACTTATTTTAGGCTTTGTAGGAGAAACCAACGAAACATACAAGCAGACTATTGAGTTTATAGAAGAAACAGCACCGGATTTTTACCGCCCTTATGTCTGGTATTGTTCACCTCTTTCTCCTATCTGGGATGAAAGGGAGAAATACGGTGTAAAAGGCAAGGGCCAAAACTGGACCCATAACACAATGGATTCACAGACCGCTGCCGATCTTATGATTGAAATGTTTTTAAATATAAAAAATTCAATATTGATACCTCACTATAATTTTAATTTTCCCGCGGTTGTAAGCATGCTAACAAGGGGAATAAAATTGGGAAATATAAAAGGGTTTATAAATGCATTTAACGAAGCAGTCCAAGAAAAATTAACAAATCCTGATAAAAAGGAGTTGTCAAATGCAATTTTACATAAAATACAAAACTCTTGTACAAAATAAATACTTTTTTAATATTTTGGTAATTGTATTTTAAATATATCTTGAAATAGTTTATAGAAACAAATATAATATAATATAACTAATTATGTTATTAGAGATTTTAGAACAGATAGATGAGACATATAAAATAAGGTAATCAGAAAATCAAATAAACGGTGGTGCAAGATGAAGAATGGGATTGTTTATTACCCTTTGACAAATCCACAACAGGGTATATGGTTTACTGAGAAGATGTACCCTGGGACAAGTCTGGGCAATATTGCAGGCACAGGAACAATTAAAGGGCGGGTAGATCGTATTTTACTTGAAAAGGCGATAAACACCGTAGTGGAGAAAAATGACCCGATACGGCTAAGGATATCCGATAATACCGATGAACCAAGACAATATGTTTCCGAATACAAATATATTAATTTTGATTTCTTTGACTTTACCGGTAACAATATTGATGAAGTACATAAATGGGAAGAGGCAGAAACCCGAAAACCTTTTCAACTGGTTAATTCAGATCTTTTTTATTTCGCAATACTTAAAATCAGTGATGCGGATTATAGATTTTATGTAAAAACCCATCATTTGATATCTGACGCATGGACTATGAGCCTTATTACAAATCAGATTCTGGATAACTATTCAAAATATATAAGAGGTGATACTGATTTTTTAGAAAAGCCTTCATATCTTGAGTACATAATAAAGGAACAGAATTATTTAAATTCAGAAAAAATCAATAAGGACATGTTGTTCTGGAATCAGATTTTTAAAGATGTACCGGAAATCAGTACATTAAAAACAAACAATGCAGATATGAAATCCACAGCTGCTAAAAGAAAGCCTTTTGCAATTCCCACATATCTTGCATCAAAAATAACCAATTATTGCCTGGCAAACAGGATATCGGTCTTTACATTTTTCCTTTCCATTCTTGTAATATATCTAAACAGAATAACTCAAAAAGACAATATAGTAATAGGTATCCCTGTATTAAACAGATCAAATCATAAGGAAAAAGACATGCTTGGAATGTTTATCAGTACCATTCCAATAAGAATAAAAATTGATGACAATCAGGAACTTACATCATTTATAAAAAAAGTGTCGAAGGAATGGCTAATTTCTTTGAAACATCATGCATATCCATATAAACTTCTTATTAGAGATATAAGAAACAAAAACAAAGACATTAAAAATCTTTACGATATTGTTATTTCTTATCAAAATGCCAGATTTAAAAAGGATGATTTTCTATATGATTTTGAAGGAAAATGGCATTTCAACGGATATCAGAAAGACCCGTTATATATTCATATAAATGACAGGGAATCCGACGGCAGGTTCTGGGTGGATTATGATTATCTTACACAGTTCTTTTCTGTCAAAAGCATAGAATACATCCATAAACATATGCTTGTTATTTTAAAGGATGCCATGTTAAATCCTCATAAAACAATATTTGAACTTGATGTCCTCCAAAAAAATGAAAAGGGAAAAATATTATATGAGTTTAATAATACTAAATCAGATTATTCCAAAGATAAAACCATACACCAGCTGTTTGAAGAACAGGTAACAAAAACACCTGACAGTACCGCCGTTGTATTCGAGGATAAGAGTCTTACATACAAAGAATTAAATGTCAGGGCAAATCAACTTGCCCTGACATTGAGAAATATGGGAGTAAAACCCAATAATATCATTGGTATAACAGTATCCAGGTCACTTGAAATGATAATAGGCCTAATGGCAATATTAAAGGCAGGAGGTGCATATCTGCCCATAGACCCAGATTATCCCCGGGATAGAATTGATTTTATGCTCAATAACAGCGAGACAGGAATACTTATAACAGATAAAATTTTCAATAAAAATGTTAATTTTAAAGGTAAAGTTATTGATATACAAAACTATGAAATGTATTCTTCCTCCAAATCAAACCTTGAAAACATTAATAAAGCAGATGACCTTGGATATGTCTTATATACATCAGGATCAACAGGTTTGCCCAAAGGTGTTGCAATTAAACGAAGTTCATTAAATAATCTTATTTATGGCATTAATAGAATATTTGATTTTTCAGATTTAAAATCCATATTGTGTATGACAACAATTTCCTTTGATATATTTGTTTTTGAAACATTGATACCTCTTACGGGAGGATTAACAGTTATAGTAGCAAACAGCGAACAGCAAAGGATTCCAAGACTTTTATGTAATTTAATAAAAAAACATAGTGTTGATATAATACAGACAACCCCCTCAAGAATGCAATCCATAATAAGCGATGAAAACAGTACTGAATGTATTGAGAGCTTCAATAATCTTTCCATAATATTACTTGGTGGTGAACCATTTACTAATTCTTTATATGGGAAATTAGCTGGTATTACAAAGGCTAAAATATATAACGGGTACGGGCCTACTGAAACAACCGTATATTCAACTATTAAACACGTTACAGGAATTAAGGAATTAAATATAGGACGCCCTATTTCAAATACACAAATATATATCCTGGACAAGCATTTGAATATTTTACCTGCAGGTACTACAGGAGAATTATATATTTCCGGTGACGGCCTGGGTAAAGGATATATCAACAATGACAATCTAACAAAAGAACGTTTTGTTTTAAATCCATTTGAAAAAGGTAAACTCATGTATAAAACAGGGGATCTTGCAAGATGGACACAAAAAGGAGATATAGAATATATAGGAAGAACTGACCATCAGGTAAAAATAAGAGGAATCAGAATTGAATTACAGGAAATAGAAAATCAAATACTTAGGAATAGTACTGTAAAAGAAGCACTTGTAGTAGATACAGAAGACAGCAGCGGTAAAAAATATTTATGTGCATATCTGGTAGCTGATGACATGTTTGATACATCGGAATTAAAAAACCTTTTATCAAAGTACCTGCCAATGTATATGATACCTTCATATTTTATAAAAATTGACAAAATACCTTTATCACCAAACGGTAAAGTAGACAGGAGCCAACTTCCGGAACCCGATATTGATACCAACCGGAAAACAGAATATAAACCGCCATCCGGTCCGATTGAAGAAAAGCTCTGTGAAATATGGTCTAAATATCTTAATATTGAAAAGATAAGCATATATGATAATATTTTTGAATTGGGTGGCGACTCACTTACGATTATTTCCATAGCTACTTCCATTTTTAAAGAATTTGACATAGAAATTTCAGTTGAAGAACTGTATAAGCTGCCTACATTAAAATCACTGGGGGAATATATTGAAAAAGCCGTAAAAAATAAATTTTTACCTATAACTCCTGCAGAAAACAAAGAATATTATCAGTTATCGTCCGCACAAAAAAGATTATACGTACTTTCACAGCTGGAAGACATAAGTATTGCCTATAATACACCGTGGGTCATGATTTCGGAGAAAAGTATAGATAGAACCAAAGTAGAAAGCACATTCAATTACTTGATACAAAGGCATGAATCTTTGAGAACAGGTTTTGAATTAATTGATGGAACCCCCGTACAAAAGGTTTATAACAATAAAACAAATTTTAAAATTGAGTATTTTGAAGTAAAAGAAAATGAAGTAAAAAATATCATTAAAAAATTCATAAGGCCGTTTGAGCTTAATAAACCTCCATTATTGCGAGCAGGCCTGATAAAATTATCCGGCACAAAATACATATTTATGTTTGATATGCATCATATTATTTCAGACGGCACATCAGTCAAAATACTTTTAAGAGAGTTTGCTGACATATATGGTGGGAAAATACTTCCAAAACTGAAAATACAATATAAGGATTATTCTGAATGGCAAATAAAACTCCTTAAAACGGAAGCAATCAGAAAACAGGAAGAATATTGGGAAAAAACATTTTCCGATTATGATGAAATACCTGCACTTAATATTCCCTGCGACTATCGAAGGCCTCCTGTACAAAGTTTCGATGGGGATAGAGTAAGCTTCCGGGCAGGAATTAATTTGACAGACAAATTAAAAAAACTTGCACTAACAACCGGTACTACATTATACATGCTGCTTTTAGCTGCATATAATGTTTTGCTTGCTAAATATTCCTCACAGGACGATATAATTGTAGGCTCACCTGTAGCCGGAAGAAATCATTCCGATTTGCAGGAAGTTATAGGCGTATTTATAAACACACTTGCACTGAGAAATAAACCTCAAGGAAATAAGGCCTTTACTGATTTTTTAAGTGAAGTCAAGGAAAGTTCGGTAAAAGCTTTTTCGAACCAGGACTATCCATTTGAAGAACTTGTCGGTAAATTAAAGTTGAAAAGGGAGTTAAACAGGAATCCGCTTTTTGATACAATGTTTACTATGCAAAGCGGAGGTTTGACCAAACTTGAAACAGAAAGTTTAAAACTTATCACATATGATTTTGAATACAATATCTCAAAATTCGATTTGATGCTTGGAGCTGTTGAAGAAAAAAATGAAATACTGTTTGCCATTGATTACTGTAAAAAATTATTTATGAGAGATACAATTAAAAGGCTTTCCATGCATTTTATCAATATTCTGAATGCAATAACAGAAAATCCAAACCTTAAACTTATGGATATAGACATGCTTTCCACAGATGAAAAACACCAAATACTATATGATTTCAATAATACGAAAACTGATTACCCATCAGATAAAACATTACAGGAAATTTTCGAGGAACAGGCTAAAAAAACACCTGACGGGATTGCAATTGTTTATGGTGATAAAAAACTGACATACAGAGAATTAAACCAAAAATCAAATCAAATTGCAGTACTTTTAAGGAAAATGGGAGCCAAACCAAACAGTATTGTCGGTATAACAGCAAGACGTTCGCTTGAAATGATGACAGGTATAATGGGGATATTAAAATCAGGCGCTGCCTATCTTCCAATTGATCCTGAATATCCGGAAGAAAGAATAAACTATATAATAAAAGACAGTGGTATTAGTATTGTACTTGTGCAGAACAAACAAATAAGCAACCTTGAAGGTAAAGTTAAAACAATCAGCCTTGAAGACAGTTCCATATACAAAGGTAAACATAAAAACCCAAAAATTATAAACAGACCAGAAGATTTATGCTATGTAATTTACACATCAGGTTCTACAGGGCATCCCAAAGGGGTAATGATAGAACACAGTTCGGTAATTAACAGAATTAACTGGATGCAAAAAAAGTATCCCCTGAACAATACGGATGTAATACTTCAGAAAACCCCATATACTTTTGATGTATCTGTTTGGGAATTATTCTGGTGGTTTTTTGCTGGTGCAAAATTAAGTTTTTTACCTCCGGAAAATGAAAAGGAACCAGGTGAAATAATAAATGCAATAGAAAAATATAAAATAACAATAATTCATTTTGTTCCTTCCATGCTTAATATTTTTCTTGAATTTATAAGTGAAAAAAAAGATATTGAAAAACTATCAACTCTTAAAAGAATTTTTGTAAGCGGTGAGATCTTGAGTATTAAGTTGTTGGAAGATTTTAACAAATCACTGTATACACACAACAGTACGAAACTCCATAATTTGTACGGACCAACTGAAGCTACAGTAGATGTTTCCTATTTTGACTGTCCGGAAAAAAACAATAATATGGGAACCGTACCTATTGGTAAACCTATAGACAACATAAGAATTTATATATTGGATAATAACCTGAAGCTGCAGCCAATAAGAGTTCCCGGTGAAATATATATATCTGGTCTGGGAGTTGGTAGAGGATACTTGAACAAACCGGATCTTACATCTGAAACTTTTATACGGGATATATTTTTCAAGGAACATACAATGTACAAAACAGGTGATATTGGCAGATGGCTTTCGGATGGGAATATTGAGTTTTTAGGAAGAACTGATCGTCAAATTAAAATAAGGGGGATGCGAATTGAACTTGATGAAATTGAAAATCAGCTTCTTTCGCATAAAAAAATTAAGGATGCTGCCGTTGTTGAAAGGGAAGACACTAACAGGCGAAAATACATCTGTGCTTATATGGTAACTGATTATAAAGTGTCTGTTTCAAATATAAAAACATATCTATTGGAATTCCTGCCTGATTACATGATACCAACATATTGTACAATATTGGATGAACTTCCTTTAACATCAAGCGGTAAAATTAACAGGAAACTCCTTCCTGCTCCTGAAATGGATCTAAGCGATACTGATATAATTGTGAAGCCTCAAAATGAAGTT
>CAZANH010000134.1:0-2617 GCA_964486515.1 uncultured Eubacteriales bacterium | reverse complement strand
TTTATATTTCACTGAGGAAGAAGAGAAAATCCTTAATGAAAAGTCAAGGGACCTGGAAACATATGTAGTAGAGATGAGAACCAAGTTTATCCTCGGAGCTGAACCCATGGAGAATTTTGATGAGTATGCTGAAAACTTGAAGAAATTAGGTCTTGATGATTATTTAAGTATCTACCAGACTGCATATGACAGGTCTTCAAAGTAGCAGATATAGAGGAAAAGAAAATAACCGTGTTCTATGAACGTTAACTTAAAAGGTGATTAGTATTAAGGTCCGGGCTCCTGAGTATCATAATATTTTATTCAATAATATAACTATTAGATAAAAAAGGAGTTCGGATTATTTATATGCGATTAATATTTACCGAGTGTATGCGACATTAGGTGATTAATGTATAGGAGAGGGATGATTTTGATTGCAGAATAATGATAAAAAACCGAATGTTATATGTTTTATGACTGACCAGTTGAGATACGATCATCTGGGCTGTATGGGCAATAAGGAAGTTCGAACTCCAAATATTGATAAGATTGCAGAAAACGGAGTTTTATTTAAAAGAGCCTATGCGGTAAATACAGTATGTCAGCCAACCAGAGCTTCCTTGTTTACAGGACAGTACCCGAGGTCACATGGCAGGAGAACTATGGGCACATGTCTAAACCGGCATATTGTCACTTTGCCTGAGGTCTTGTCTGATGCGGGATACAGAACACATTCCGTTGGAAAGCTTCATCTGGGTTCATGGTGTTGTCCTGAAAAAATGGAAGCTGAAGATTTGAATATAGAAGATTATCCTGAGCACAAATTATTATGGGAGTCTGGTAAAATTAAAAGTCTTCCTTTGCCATATTACGGATTTGAAAGCGCCGATTTTATTGGGGGTCATGGCCATGGAGTCTACGGTGATTATAAAAACTGGTTAAAGGAAAACCACCCTGAATATGCAAAATATGTTTCGACAGGATGTAAGGATAATGAATACAGGGGTGTTTTTAATACATATTCCTGGCCGATTCCTGAGGAGCTGCATTATAACCGTTGGATTTCAGATAGATCAAATGCTTTTATTGAAAATCAGAAAAACTCAAATAAACCCTTTTTCCTGTGGTGTTCATTCCCTGACCCTCATCATCCCTATATGGTACCGGAGCCATGGGACAGTATGTATGATCCTGATAATGTAAGTATTGGAGTGAAAAGAGAAGGAGAAGAAAAAGATTTGCCTCCGTATTATAAGGAAGCATATGAGAATAAGTGTATTTTAGTCCCGAGTGCCATAGAAAATGAAAAGGGTTTACGACAAATGATTGCTACCACATACGGGATGGTAAGCTTTATTGATCATGAAATAGGAAGGATAATTAATAAACTGGAAGAAACAGGTATGTTGGAAAATACAATAATAGTAGTTCTTTCTGACCATGGAGACATGATGGGTGACCACGGAGTTGTAAGAAAAGGGCCTTTTCAATTTAACGGTGCAATCCGGATACCATATATCTGGAGCTGGGGAGACAGATTCAAGAAAGGTTTGAAGACTGACGGAATTGCCAGCCAGATAGATTTTGTACCCACAATTATGGATTTATGTGGTATCAAAACACATGAAACACAAAAATTAAAATTTTGGAGTAATAAATGGGAAAAGGAAGCTGAACCTCCTGTGTTACCTGGAAAATCCTTAAAACAGCAATTGGAAGGTAAAACAGGTAAGACAAATGATTTTGCAATAGTTGAAACAGATGCAGATTATCTGGAATTGAGAATAAGGACTTTTATTACGGAAAAGTACAGATTTACCATATATCCTGGACATGAATACGGTGAATTGTTTGATATGGAAAAAGACCCTGATGAGTTTTATAACCTGTGGGATATTCCAGAATATCAGGATATCAAAAACAAGCTGTATAAGGATTTTATTGAAGAATATATAAAAACTGAAAGAGCTGAGCCTAAATTATCCCATGGCATGAAAATTATTGGACAATATTCAAATAAGTAAGAATTTTGCACACAAAAAAAGAAAGGAACTCATCATGAAAGATAAAAATAACAAAAAAGGTATAGTTGTAATAAATGGTGAAATATCATCCATGGAAGCCCATGGATTGGAATGTATTAAAGACCGTTCGCCAGTGAAGGTGGATATTCTCCATGACATAGAACCCAATGCAGAAATGCTTGTCAATTATGCCTGGATTCTCCTACTTGGAAATCGTAATGTTAATAAAGTTGATGAATCGGATAATGATGCGTGGGAGGTTGAGGTTGGCAGTGATAATCCTGTGCAAATAAAAATCCATGCCAATACTGGGCGAGCAGGGATGTATGCCCTGTATCATATTGCTTCCTGCCTCGAGGAAGGGCAACCTGCCGCAGCATGGTCAGCCAGTCGTCGGCCGCTGCTGCCTCATCGTTATGCGTGGATCTCTGCAGGCAATGTATGGAGTGAGGTGTTCCGGCCTGACTGGTTTGACAGGGACATTGTTGAACTTCCCGAAATGGGCTTTAACGGGGTTGTTATTACATGCACACCTACTCACGGTACATCTATTGGCCGACAGACTATACCTTTTGAGCTAACAAATGATGGTGTAAAAGTGGATAAATTTA
>CAZANH010000133.1:0-3421 GCA_964486515.1 uncultured Eubacteriales bacterium | reverse complement strand
CTGATTTTCACTGCCTTCCGGATAATCATGCGAATACTTGTATCCTTTTCCATAACCCAGTTTTTCCATACCTTTTACGGGTGCGTTTCTGAGGTGCATGGGAATATCCCCCGTATTCCTGCTGCTCACATGCTTAAGTGCCTTTTCTATTGCTTTATATGATGAATTTGATTTTGGGCTGGTTGCTACCATTACAGCGGCATGAGACAGAATAATCCTTGCCTCAGGCATCCCTACCATATTGACAGCCTGTGCAGCGGCCACAGCAAATTGAAGTACATTTGGATTAGCCATCCCCACATCCTCCGAAGCACATATGATAATCCGCCTTGAAAGAAACATGGGGTCCTCTCCCGCATACAATGCCCTGGCAAGATAAAAAACTGCCGCATCGGGATCACTGCCCCGCATTGATTTTATAAATGCACTTATATTATCATAATGCCCTTCTCCTGACTTGTCATATCCTATTACCCTTTTTTGAACACATTGTTCTATAGTATCAAGATCAATTATTATGGAACCGTTTTTTTGTAAATCCGAAGTCATAGAAGCAAGTTCCAATGCATTCAATGCTATCCTTGCATCACCATTGGCTGTATCGGCAAGATGATTCATTGCCTCTGTTTGAATTTTTATATTATATGAACCCAGGCCTTTTTCCTTGTTATTTAAGGCATTTTCAATAATTTTAGTGATATTGACCTTTGAAAGCGGCTTTAGCATAAACAGCGATGATCTCGAAATCAATGCCTTGTTAACCTCAAAAAAAGGGTTTTCTGTCGTTGCCCCGATAAGTATTATTGTCCCATCTTCAACATAAGGCAGTAATGCATCCTGTTGTGACTTATTAAACCGGTGAATTTCGTCAATGAATAAAACAGTCTTACCGTTAGGGTTCAATATCCTGTTTTTTGTTTCCTCAATAATTTTCTTAATGTCTGTAACACCTGCTGTTACAGCATTAAGTTTCTCAAAATTGTTTTTTGTAGTTGCGGCTATTATTCTTGCAAGTGCTGTTTTACCTGTACCGGGAGGCCCATAAAGTATTACGGGGGTGATTCTGTCAGCCTTAATCATTCTGTATAACAGCTTCCCCTTACCAATAATATGCTCCTGTCCTACAAAATCTTCAAGGGTTTCAGGACACATCCTGAATGCAAGGGGTTCTCTTCCGGACTGCATTTTACCTACACACGTCCTTTTTTAATATATTCATAAACAGGAAATGTATTGCAAAGAAGGTTCACTCGTTTTTTTATTCTTTCCCTGTTTAAATCATAACTGTTCAACGTAAGAGAAATCAAATCGGCTATTTCAACCATCTCGTTTTCCCTCATGCCTCTTGATGTTACGGTAGGGGTACCCATTCTTATACCGCTTGTTACAAACGGGCTTAATTTATCAAAAGGTATGCTGTTTTTATTTACAGTTATCATTACTTCATCAAGCATATATTGGGCATCTTTCCCTGTCAGGCCTTTTCTTGTCAAATCTACAAGCATTAGATGGTTGTCCGTCCCTTTTGTAAGAACATCAAATCCTTTTTCCATTAGTACTTCAGCAAGTTTTTTAGCGTTTTTAACTATTTGTTTCTGATAAATTTTGAATTCTTCACACATCGCCTCTTTGAGTCCTACTGCCTTTGCAGCTATTATATGCATCAGCGGCCCTCCCTGAATCCCTGGAAATACTGCAGAATCAATTGCTTTAGCATATTCTTTCTTACAAAGAATCAATCCGCCCCTTGTTCCACGCATTGTCTTGTGTGTGGTAGAAGTAACAAAATCAGCATACGGCACAGGACTTGGATGAATGCCCGCCGCAACAAGCCCTGCTATATGTGCCATGTCTACCATAAGGTATGCTCCTGATTCCTTTGCAATTTCTGAAAATGCCTTAAAATCTATTATTCTCGGATAAGCACTTGCTCCGGCAATTATAAGCTTTGGTTTGCAATCCTTTGCTATTTTTCTCACTTCATCGTAGTCAATCCTGAAATCTTTTTTACTGACTCCGTAAAAACAAGGTTTATAATATGTACCTGAAATATTTTTTTTCATTCCATGAGTAAGATGCCCTCCATGGGCCATATTCATGCCAAGAATCGAATCACCGGGTTTCAACACAGCAAAAAACACGGCTGTATTTGCCTGAGAGCCGGAATGCGGTTGTACATTGACATGTTCTGCTCCAAATATTTTTTTTGCTCTTTCTATTGCAATATTTTCAACAACGTCAACATATTCACAACCTCCATAGTACCTTTTTCCGGGATAACCCTCAGCATATTTATTTGTCAAAGGTGTACCCATTGCTTCCAGGACCTCATGGCTCACTATATTTTCAGATGCAATAAGTTCAAGCTTATTTCTCTGCCTTTCTATTTCATCTTCTATTGCCATTGCCACTTCAGGATCAAAACGCCTTATATTTTCCATGCTATACATCAAATAAACCCTCCACACAAAATTAGTCTTACTAAAATATATATATAATACAGCTCAATGTCAATTGTGTTTTTTATACCGTATATTTCAATATTGGTAATTAACATAATCACTGCTTACTTTTGTACGCCCTCTTACAGATTTATATATATCCTCAGAAATTTTTTCACTCCTTAATACTTTTCCGTTTTCATCATAATAATCTCTCCATACAGCTGTTTTGTAACCGTATTTTGGCTGCTGCACAATTATTCTATCACCTTCCTTTACGGTTTCATCAATAATAAGTTCTTCCTCTTCGGGATAATAAACCTCAAGTACTTCAGACCTTATAATAATATTACTGAAATCTTTTTTCCTTCCAAGAACGGATATTGTCATATCTCCTTCCATAACTTCCGTAATTATACACAATGCATAATCAAGGTTGTTCCTGAATTTAAAGTCTATGGCATTTTCCACTATGGTAGCATCCTGGCCGGGTTCCACATAGGAAAGAGTCATAGAATGCGGAGTTCTTTCCACTATCTCAAGCCCTGCTCTCAATACCGCACCATACAATGTTGATGTAACCTGGCAAATCCCCCCACCTGCTCCCTGTATTAATTCACCGTTAAAAATAATCGGCGCATCAAGATAACCTGCTTCTTTAGTCCTTGGTCCCAATGTACTGTCAACTGAAAAAATACTTCCGGGCAGTATTATTGAATTATTTAATTTATTGCAGGCAAGTTTTATATTGTTTGCCCTGTTATAATATGATTTGTTAAAATGTGTCCTGAAAGAAGACAAGATATCTTTTATTTCACATATGTCATTATATTTTATATCGGGCAGCTTTTCATCAATAAGCATTATTATGGTATCAAAGTTTTTCTGCAAAAGATTCTGTGTTATCATATCAATATTTTTTTCAATATCAAGATTATATCCTTTTTCTTCCTCAATAAAGATTACATTATTATTTTTTA
>CAZANH010000132.1:0-12413 GCA_964486515.1 uncultured Eubacteriales bacterium | reverse complement strand
GTCTTATAAAGATTAAGTTTTAAAGCAATTGCGCCAGCCATATAATATCCTCACAAGAACAAGTGTTCTAATAAGGATAGCATATTATGTATTATAAATCAATAGGTTACATCTTATTTTGTTAAATACCCTTCATTTAACCATATAAAAAGCGCTTATTATAGATTATAAAACTATATGTTTTATTTCCTGCAGTTAATTAATTTATTCATAAACAGTGCTGATTTGACAATTTGCACGGTATTTTATAGTATAAAACAAGCAGCAACTTTGTTACAAAAAATAAGTTGTCTTTTGGAAAATTAAGTATATTTGTTTATTGTTTAAATATTAACAGCGGCAGTTATAAATATTATTTATAATATAACTGTATATAAAAGTATAGGGAGGTTTTTAAGCGTGAAATTTTTAGGGAAAAGCATGGTATTTAGAATTATTCTAGCTGTTCTGGTTATTGTGGTGGTTGTTGGAATGACAACAGCTTGTTCAAATCAGAAGAAAGAAGAAATAGTTTTTGCATATCCGGAATGGAACAGTATCAGGGTACACAGTCATATTGCATCAATTATTCTTGAAGAGGGTTATGGATATGATACGGATGTTATGGCCGGTCAAACCATTACTACTTTAACAGGACATATTGAGGGTGACATAGATGTCTTTATGGAACAATGGCCCGGTAATTATAAAGATGCATATGAAGAAGCAATTGAGGACAAGGATATAATAGAGGTATCGGTTAATTTTGATGACGATATGCAGGGAGTATATGTTCCGGCATATGTTATCGAAGGAGATTCTGAAAGAGATATTGAGCCTATGGCCCCGGAGCTTAAAACCGTAAAAGATCTCAAAAATGAAAAATATGCGGATTTATTCGAAGATCCTGACGACCGTAAAAAAGGTCGAATTTATGGTCCGGCTGCAGGAGCCTATTCGGATAAAATATTAACAAATAAGATGGAAGCTTATGGACTTGATGAATATTATAATTATATGAGGTCGGGTTCACATGCTGCATTGTTTAGTTCTCTGGATGCTGCATACAAAAAAGGTAAGCCATGGGTAGGTTATTGCTGGGAGCCTTCCTGGATAGCTGGCAAACTTGATTTAATACTTCTTGAGGATGAAGAGTTTGACCCTGATAAGCTTATGGAAGGTTTGTGTGCATTTAATTCTCAAAGGTGTACGGTTACGGTGCATAAGGATTTACCTGAAACTGCCCCCGAAGTTGTGGATTTTCTCAGCAACTATGAAACAAGCAGTGAATTGACGAGTGAATTTCTCCAGTATATGCAGAATAATGAAGCAGAACCGGAAGAAACAGCAAAATATTTCCTAAAAGAATATGAAGAAGTATGGACAGAATGGGTTTCAGACGATGTGGCTGAAAAGGTTAGAAAAGCAATCAAATAATTAAATTAAAAAGCTTAAAAATTTGTGCTACAATCTGCAAAAATAAACTGAGCCGACAATTGCAAGATGGAATACAAATACACTATGCCTGTGCCCGAAAGCTGGGAGCTGCATCCCGAGTTTTGCAGCTACAGGGGCACAGGCGTTTACAGAAAGCACATAAACAATAAAAATACATGTGCATTAAGACTTGTTTTCAAGGGTGTGAGTCATACTGCGGATGTTTACCTTGACGGAAAACATATCGGGCAACATTATAATGCATATACACCTTTTAGTATGGTTGTTCCCGAAGTTGAAGCGGGATGGCATGAAATAAAGGTTGTAGTTGACAACACATTTTCAGAAAACTCCGCACTTCACAAACCCAACGACTATTATACATACGGTGGCATAACACGGCCTGTTGTGGTTGAGCAGTTGAATAATGCCTTTATTGAAAGAGTTGAATTCAATCCTTTTATGCAGGAGAATACATGGAAGGCGAATATAAGGGCATATATAAAAAACATCTGCCATAAGCCGGCAAAGATAAAAGTAAAGGGTGAACTTGGAGATAATAATCTCGAATTCGGTCTGGTGAAAATAGGGGGAAATAAATCGACAACTGTTGAAAAAACATTTTCATTTAACAACATAAAAGCATGGTTACATGAGAAACCAAACCTGTATCTTCTTAATACAAGGCTTTATACCGAAAAATATGAAGCGGTTGACGATCTTATAGAGCGGGTGGGTTTTAGAACTGTCAGCACTAAAGGTCAAAAATTTTTGGTAAACGGTGAAGAGATAAAAATAAAAGGATTTAACAGGCATGAAGATCACCCAATGGCTGGAGCTTCCATACCGTTTCAACTGATGGTAAAGGATATGGAACTTATGCGTGACATGGGTGCAAATGCTGTAAGGACTTGCCATTACCCCAATGATGAACTGTTTTTGGATTTGTGTGACGAATACGGTATTTTTGTATGGGAGGAGAACCATGCAAGGGGTCTCAGTCTTGAAGACATGCAAAATAAAAACTTTGAAAAGCAGTGTGAGGACTGCAACAGGGAGATGGTGCAAAACCACTATAACCACCCGTCAATTATTATCTGGGGAATATTAAACGAGTGTGCAAGCTATACGAAAGAGGGAAGAGAGCTTTACAAAAAACAGCTTGAGCAGATACGGAGTATGGATAAGGAAAGGCTACTGACATTTGCCACATGTCATCTCTTTAAAGATATATGCCTTGATATGGCTGATGTGGTGTCCTTCAACATATATACCGGATGGTATATTGATAGTGACACGAAAGAGCATTTTGATAAAGTGAAAAAGTGGGCTGAAGAAAACGGTGGAGAAAATAAGCCTATTATAATAAGTGAATTTGGAGCGGGAGCCATTTACGGTTATAGAAATCCCACCCGTGTGAAGTGGACTGAAGAGAGGCAGGCAGATGTGCTTGATGAAACACTCAAGGTCTATCTGAACAGGGATGAGATATGTGGAACCTTCATCTGGCAGTTTAGCGACTGCAGGATAACCGAAGAGGGTGGATGGTTTGCTAAAAGACCCGGCACAAAGAACAATAAAGGAGTGGTCGATGAATACAGAAGACCTAAGCTGGCTTATGGCACGGTAAAAAAATACTATGGAAATCAAGGCTAATATTTGATTTTTTCACCTCTTGTAATACGTGAAATAACAGATTCAAGTGTTTTAATTTTATCTTCCAGTATTTCAAGTAATTGAAGTTCCATATAATATATATATAATAAAAATAAATGGTACCATGTATGCTTATTGGTATAAGCTTTGAAGATAATTACCCGGTGAAGTACCCGCATATTTGTTAAAAATTCTTATAAATGTGATTGTACTGTTACAACCAACCTTTACAGCCAGATCTTTTACAAGTATGTTTTTATTGTTCTTCATAATTTCCTTTGCTCTGTCAACGCGATATCTGTTGAGATAATCCTTGAAATTTTCACGTGTGAGTTTTTTGAAAAGTTTGCTTACATAACCCGGGGTCAGGTTAAATTCATCTGCAATATCGGTTAAAGCTATATCTTTACAATAATTGTGCCTGATAAAATCAATCATTTTTTTCTTGAATTGTTCATCGTGTTTGTGATTTTCTGCTATAATTCTGTCAATTAGTATTGTAAAATAGCTATGGATTTTGTTTTGTATCTGTTTTCTGTTTGCACAGTTTTTCAATTCATCGAACAAAGAACCATCAGTATCAAACAAATTTTCCATGTTTAATCCTGTTTGATTGGCAATGAAGCTTATGCTTTCAATAATAGAGAGAAAGAATTGATATACTATATTTTTATGAAGCATTTTTCCTTCCAGATTATGTTTTAGTAAATTATCTATAATGAGTCTTACAGTATTTTTATCAGTTTTGAGAACCGCATTAATTAAATTTTTTCTGATATTTTCGGGGAAATAGTAAATGCGCTTTTTAAAATCAGCATTCATATCTTCTAAAGAAATAACGGTTTTTCTGCTTAAGGCATATCTATTTTCCAGAAGACTTATCGCTGTATTGAATGACTTGTGAATGTCGCAGACATTATTACATGGCGAGCCCGTTGCTGCCACCATACAAAGCTCCAAATCGAAATCAATACCAGTAAGTGCAGTGTGTATTAATTCCTTAAGATAATCTACGTTGGTATGTTTGAAAATAATCACATATCTTTTATAATCCAGGTCGAATATTTGACATTTGACGTTCGGCTCCAATTGTTTCTTGATGATATAAAGAATTTCCGATTTGATATTTAACAATGCTTCTTTAGTGAATTTTTCATCCAGTTCCTTATGATTTACAAGTTCCAGAACAGCACATGTAAGCGGGTTATCCATCCATTCGAGCTCAAAACGGTGCAGCTTTTCCTTTATACTGTTTGATAAAACAAGACCGTAAAGAAGGTCCCTTACAAATTTTGTCTTCAGAGGTAGGCGATTGTTTTTAATTGTTGTGTTAAGGCTTTCATTTGTCTTTTTTATTTTTAAAGCCATCTTTTCAATATAGGTTAATTCATCCTGCCTAATATTTTCACCGTGTGATTTGAATAAATTCACAACGCGCAGTACGGGCTTGTAAAATTTCCGGGTCATAATTAATGCTGCTATTATCCCCGCTAAAATCAGTCCAAAAGAAATAAACAAAGTATCAAGAAAATTATTTTGCATAATATTCACATAGTTGTTCTCCGGTACCATATAAATATATAACCAGTTTGAAACTGCGGAATTTTTTGAGTATAGTTGGTATCCGGTTAAGCTGTCGTTTATGTGTTTACTCGGGACATTAATATTATTTGCCAACTTTTCAGATAGTGATTTGTTAAATAAATCGGTGGTTATTTTGTCATTATCGGAGCAAATTGATATAAGGCGGTTATTGTCAAAGATGGCAAACAGGCCATTGCCGATAGTTGACGAATATGGAATCAATTTGTCTTCGTAAAAGGAAAAGAAAAACAGAAAATCAGTATCTTCGCTGCCGGGGATTAAGGTTTTCTTAATAATGGTGATAATATTTTTCTTATGATAAGCAGAATGATCCACAGTGCTTCTTACAGAGATAAACTGATTATCCGGATAGCCTTTACTATTGTAAAATTTATTTATGCGATTGATGTCATCATAACTTATATTAAGGTCATCAAAAAAGTAGTTAACAGTTACGGTTCCTTTTGGCGTTATAACTGTATTATTAGAAAATTTTGTTATACCAATTATGTAGTTTGTTTTGGAAAAAATAACAGAGATGTTTTCAAGGGCAGCTTTTATTTTTATTATATCATAGTAGTCAGTTTTTTCCCTATAGTTATATTTGATTACATAAGGTTCCATAAGTATCTGTTCAATTACACTGTTAGTAAGTAAAAGCGTTATATCAAGACTGCTGCTTATATCTTCGACAAAGCTTTTATTGAAGCTATCATTTTCGAATTTTATCAGCTCAAGGTTTTTAAAATAATATATCCCCATCACAATAACTGTATACAATAAAGCTATTAGAATAAAAGCAATAAAAAGTCGGACAAAAAAACTTTTTCTTTTCATATTTGTCCCTCCATAGTTTTATTGAGACAATGACCTGTAGTATACAATATGAGTACATATTAATTATATAGTTAAAACAATACAGCGTCAACAATTAAGTTTAAGGGTAATACGTCTAAAATGCATAATCATAACAGGGCGCAACCAAGATATGATACATGTTACAGGTGACATAACCAAAAAAGTTTATTAGCATAAAAAGCCAAAAATGTTAATAGTTCTAAAAATGCTAATAATTAAAAAAATTATTCTATACAAATTGCAGAATACGTGGTATAGGCATCATGCATAAAAAAAATTATTAGAATAAAAAACCAAAAATGTTAATGACTCTAAAAAATGATTATGTACAATTCTCCAATATGATGCTATAATTTTTTATGAAAAATCTTACAGTTAGTTATGACACATGTGACACGGACAAATATATTGAAGACCGGAGGCGATGACATTTTGCCAAAAATTTCATTATTAAATGATTTAACAGAAAATGTTATAAAGGGACAGAAAAAAGGAAGGGTATTATTAAGTGATGTAAAACGGGACTGGCAGCTTTATTTATTAATATTTCCTGTTATAGTTTCGTTCCTTCTGTTCCAGTACAGACCCATGTACGGGCTTCAGATTGCCTTTAAGGACTATAATGTTTTCCTCGGTATTACTAAAAGCGAATGGATAGGGCTTGAACATTTTAAAAATTTTTTTCAAGACCCGTACCTTTATAGAATTGTCCGTAATACGTTGGTTCTTAACATATTATCTTTGATTTTCAGTTTTCCTGCACCAATAATATTGGCGCTGTTATTTAATGAAGTGAGAAATCAAACTTTCAGAAAAACGGCACAAACATGTTCCTACCTTCCCCATTTTATTTCCACAGTTATTGTAGTAGGAATTGTTGTTAATTTTCTTTCTCCTTCATATGGCTTGGTAAATGCTATTATCAAAAAACTGGGAGGGGACCCCGTATACTTTCTCATAAAACCGGAATTTTTCAGGCCAATTTATATACTTATGGGAATCTGGAAAGAGGCAGGTTTTGGTAGTATAATATTTTTTGCCGCATTATCACAAATTGATGCTCAGCAATACGAAGCAGCAATAATAGACGGTGCAGGCAGATTAAAGCAAACCATATATATTACATTACCAGGCATTGTGCCCACAATAATTATTTTGCTGATTTTAAGACTAGGAGCCATAGTGTCATCGGATTTTGAAACAATTATGCTGCTCTATCAACCGGCTACATATGAAGTAGCGGATGTTATCGGTACTTACGTGTACAGGTTGGGTTTTGAGTCCACACCACGATATGATTATGGTGCTGCTGTAGGTCTTCTTAATTCAATAGTGGGATTGATCCTTGTGTTTGGTGCTAATATGCTAAGCAGAAAAGTTTCGGAAACATCACTATGGTAAATGGAGGCAGGTGATATACTGTGAAAAGAAGTAGAGGAGAACAGCTTTTTGAAGTTTTTAACTATACGTTTTTAAGCATATTCTGTTTTGCAACATTATATCCTTTTTTATATGTTTTATCAGCTTCACTGAGTTCACATCATGCAATAGCAACAGGAGAAGTAATTCTTTTTCCGGTGGATTTTAACACCAATGCATATAAACTTGTATTCGGCGTAAAAGGATTGTGGATATCATATGCAAATACTATTTATTATACCGTCGTGGGAACTTTGTACAGTTTGTTTCTTACAGTATGCGGAGCATACGTTCTTTCCAAAAAAAGGCTTCATGGCCGGACATTTATAACTTTTTTCATAGTATTTACAATGTGGTTTGGAGGCGGGCTGATTCCTACATATCTGAATCTTTCCGAGTTGGGACTTCTGGATAAAAGAATTACCATTGTTATTGCATTTAGTACCATACCTTTTTATTTTATACTGTTAAGGACATATTTCCAGGCTATACCCGAAGAAATGGAGCAATCTGCAAAAATGGACGGTGCAAGTGACATAACAATTCTTACCAAAATCATATTACCCCTGTCAATACCTGCTCTTGCGGTTATATCTCTATATTATGCCGTTAACAGGTGGAATGGGTTTTTCTGGTCCATGCTTGTTTTATCCGACAAAAATAAGATACCGTTACAGGTTTTTTTAAGACAGATGCTTATTTTGATGGATGTAGGCGAAGCATTTTCAGGGACTGCATACGATTCAGATGTTGTTGCCCATGAGATGGTTATCTATGCAACAATAGTTGTTTCAGTTGTGCCGATTATATGTGTTTACCCGTTTATACAGAAGTATTTTGTAAAAGGGATTATGATAGGGTCATTAAAAGGATGAGTCATAATATTTTTAAGTCTGCTTTTGCTTTAATGGTTATTCGATAAGTGAGTTATTATATTTTAAAAATAGCGTGCTTATCTGAAAAACAATAAATTATTTTACAGGGAGGAGTTTTTATGAAAGCTAAAGGATTTACGGTATTTATACTTCTTATGGCAATGGTTTTTTCATTGCTGGCAGGTTGTCAACAGAGTGATACCGGAGAAACGAATGTAACAAAAACAGAGGATGCTGCGGAAAAAACGACAGAAGATGTTATTGAAGAATTACCCAAACATTTTGTCAGCAAGGACCTCATTGAACTCACCATTCATCTGCCTTTTGATGAACACATAGTGTTCGAGGAAGCTGAAAAAATGACTAATGTAAGGCTGAAATCAACAGTAAGTCCAAGTGCAACACAAACTGGGGAAGTTTATAATGTTATGCTGGCTTCGGGAAAAATTCCGGATATTGTCCATGGAGTTATTAAAAGCATTAATCAATATGGTCCTGCAGGTGCGTATATACCACTTGATGAATTAATTGATGAACATGCGCCAAATATAAAAGCATTTCTGGAATCCGAACCGGAAGTAAAGGCAATTGTCAGTGCAGGTGACGGCAAACTTTATTGTCTTCCGTTTATTAATGACGGCGAGCCTGAGAGAGGGTATTTTGTAAGGGAAGATTGGTTGGAAAAACTGAATCTTTCCATGCCCGAAACAAGGGATGATTTATACGGTGTATTAAAAGCGTTTCGTGAAAATGATCCCAATGAAAACGGGGAAAAGGATGAAATTCCATTTTTTGCACGTAGTGCAACCAATATGCTTGAAATGTGCCATATGTTTGGATTAAGTTACACTCGTTTTATATCTGAAGACGGAAAAGTGAAATGGCCTTATTATACACGTGAATGGAAAGATTTCCTTTTAATGCTTAAAAAATGGTATGATGAAGGACTTATCGATCCTGAAATTTGGACCAGAGGCGGTAATTCAAGAGATGTACTTCTGGGAGAAAACCTTGGGGGTATGACACGTGACTGGTTTGGAAGCACAGCAGAATACAATGTAAAACTAAAGGATAAAGTCCCGGGATTTTCATTTGTGGCCATGCCCCCTCCTGTTGATATTAACGGAAGGCAATGGGAACCTACCCGTCGCGAAAGAATAGGAGATAAAGGCTGGGCCATAGGGAAAAATAATGAACATGTAATTGAAACAATTAAATACTTTGATTTCTGGTACTCGGAAGAGGGCAGGAGGTTAATGAATTTCGGCAGAGAAGGCATAGAGTATACCATGGAAGACGGCAAACCCGTATTCAAGGATGTAGTTCTTGAATCTGAACTGGGTGCGCTTCCATACCTCAGAACTATTGGTGCGCAGACCGAAATAGGAACTATACAGGATTACAACTATGAACTGCAATGGGTGAATGAACACGCACGTAAAGGTGTAGAGCTTTATAGAAATGGAGGCTATTATGATTATAATCCGATAATGCCCAAAGTAGCTCTCAATATGTCGGAACAGAAAGTCTCAGACAATCTGATAGGCGGTATATGGACATATAGCCAGGAAATGACTCAGAAATTTATGCTTGGTACGGAAGATATAGAAACCGAATTTGATAAATACATGCAGATATATAAAGAAGAGTATAAAATTGAGGAGTGGCTGGAAGTTAGTCAGTCTGCATATGATAGGGCAATGAGCAACAAATAACAGTTATTGATTGAATTATTTATAATCACCGTTTGGTCCGCACCTTATTTTAAAACATAACAGCCAAGCGGTGATTGTATTATTTATTAAAGAAGGAGGTAAATACCATGAGTAATATTTATTCTGTAACTCGTATACTGTTATTATTGGTTGTATTATTTATTTGCAGCATGTTTATCGCATCATTTCCGGGGATGGTTGAAGCTTCTGACACAGTATATATTGATCCCGATTATTCCGGCTCACCGAGGGACGGTTCAATTGAAAGTCCTTTCAATTCCTGGTCTGAGGCAACTCCACTTAGTGAAGGCAAAACCTATCTTCAGAAAAGAGGGACAACAGCAAATGTTGATTTTGAAATTTATGTTCCAAGTTATTGCACCATTGGTGCATATGGTACGGGTAATCGCCCGGTAGTCTATAGTTTGCTCACATCCGGATATACCTTTTATGTTGATGATGCAGCGGAGGCGCTTATTGAGGATCTGGTAATCAATTCGCCTGAAGCTACCGCAAATGTTTTATTTGACAGTGACAGCGGCGGGAATAGTCAAATGAACAATTGTGAATTGATCGAAGGAGAGTGGGGAATTAGAATTTATGGTTCACATGACTGGGATGGAGTAAGGATTCTTAACTGTGAAGTGCACCACAGCCAGGATGACGGCATTTATATAGCGGGGACACCGAATGTTGAAATAGCATATTGCCACTTCCACGATGTAAACCAGAAGTATTATACAGTCGGAACCAGTCAGGAAGAAGCTCCCGGTGATTGCATACAGTTTGCCTGGGGTGCTGTCGGGGCTCATGTCCATCATAATTTTCTGGATCACTCAAACGGGGGAAATAAATTTGCTTTGATTATGACTACTCCGGGTACCGATGATGAAGTCACTATTGAACATAACCATCTGATAGGACCTGGCGCTGACAAGTTTGCAGCAGTGTATATTGGTTCAGGGATTACTGCTACCATTAGGAATAATGTGATTGAAAATGGAGGGACAGGATTATGCTGTCATGGTGATGGGAGTGAGATATATAACAATATCTTTAATTATTGTGGAAGTGCAGCGGATTTCAGTCAGCAGACAGTAAAATTCTACAACAATACTATTTACAGGGCAAATTATGCAAAATTTTACCAGCCATATTCCGCTGAATCCATGAATAATATTTTCCATCTGACCAGAAGTGGTGACAAGGCATATTATATTGATAACAGCAGTTCAAACTTCATATCAGATTACAATCTTTTTTATCCTGACAGGACATCAATGTTTTACTATGGCGGAGATACGTATGACACATTTTCCGCATGGATGAGTGCAACCGAGAAGGATTCTAATTCCATAAACGAAGACCCATTGTTTGTGGATTCCTATAACGGAGACTTCAGATTACAGAGTGATTCACCTGCAAAAGGAGCCGGAGTGGAAATATCAGGATATACCGGTGCTCCACCTGTAGACATTGGTGCCGATGCACAATATCTTCAGAATATATCCGTATCTGTAGAGGGAACAAGGAACCTGGAGATTTTATATAAGGAATCCGGGGGACCAACACCCGGTCCCACACCTACGTCAACTCCCACACCAACACCTGTGCCTCCAGGAACAACCATGTATTCAAAAGGTTCCTTCGGTTCGGGGAATTATAATCTTGGTTCTGAAAATAGTGGAGGAGCAATTACCACTGAGTTTGATATTACTCCATTTGAAAACGGGATAGACGGTGTTACAGGTTATGCAGACAGTTCAACAACTGTTGATGGTTATTCAAAAATGTCAATGATTATACGTATGAATATTGACGGTGTTTTTGATGTGAGAAACGGCGGTTCGTATGAATCAATATCGACAGTCCCGTATTCAGCCGATACAATATATCATGTTAAAATGCTCACAAATTTGGATACCTGTAGGTATGATGTGTACGTGACACCTGAAGGTGATTCTGAAACAAAGATTGCTGAGAATTATGCTTTTAGAATTGATGCACCGGAAATAAGAGATTTAGGCTGGATTACGTTAAAGTCAGGTTCTGATGACCAATACAAAATAGAAAATCATACAATAGTTGCAGAAGGGGACTCAACACCGACACCGACGACAACAGCTACGCCCACTGTTGAGCCAACGGGAACTCCGACGCCTGAATCTACGGCAACGCCAACGCCGGAATCTACGGCAACGCCTGAATATACGGCTACGGCAACACCAACATCCACGCCGGAGCCGACTGCAACACCTACACCGGAGTCAACACCTTCAGTAATAATTATAGACAATACAGACGCCGAGTGTACGTTTGATTCTACATGGGATACGAACACTTCTATTTCCGGTTATTATGGTTCGGATTATGCGCATGATGGAAGTGTTTATTCGGATGAATCAAAATGGGCAAAGTGGACGCCGGATATCACAACGGCAGGAGATTACAATATTTATATGAATTGGACATCTAATGAGAACAGGCCTGATGCTGCACCGCTGGAAATAGCATATAATGGGGGGACGGATACTTCCAAGACAGTTGACCAACAGATAAACGGAGGGACTTGGCAGTTCATAGGAACATACAATTTAGCGGCAGGCACAGGCAATTATGTAAAGCTGATGGGAACGGATTCCGGATATACAATAGCAGACGCAGTCAAATTTGAGTTTTCTTCATCAGTAACATCCACACCTGAGCCCACATCGACACCGACGTCAACAGCTACGCCCACTGTTGAGCCAACGGAAACTCCGACACCCGAATCTACGGCAACACCAACATCCTGTTATACGCCAGTCAGTTTGACATAGAAAAAGACAAAACCCCTGACAGTTTTATTGTAAAAAAAGAGGATGCACCATTAAAGATGTATCCCAGTAAT
>CAZANH010000131.1:0-1858 GCA_964486515.1 uncultured Eubacteriales bacterium | reverse complement strand
ATTTGTGGTATAATAGTTTTGAGGTGACATTAAAATGAAAAAATACAATTTTACTATTCTTATAGAAAAAGACGAAGATGGAGTTTATGTAGCATCTGTTCCTTCTTTGAGGGGATGCCATACCCAGGCACATTCTGTTGAAGAATTAATTCCAAGAATTAGGGAAGCAATTGCGTTATGTTTGGAGGTTGAAACAGAGGAGTTGCTTCAAAATGAGTTTGTTGGTGTTCAGCAGATAGAGGTTGTAATATGAGTAAATTAAGTATTATTTCCTCAAAAGAAATGATGAAAATTGTACAGGCACTTGGTTTCAATGAAATACGTCAAAAAGGAAGTCACAAGACCTATAAACACACATTGATGGGAGAACAACTATAATTCCTTTTCATGGTGAGAATTTGGGAAGAGGTCTAATAAGAAAGATACTGAAAACCGGACTAAAGAATGGACCTGGAGTAACCATATTATTAGGTACTATTAACTTAAGCCCTTGATAAGTAGGATGGGCAATCTATTTCCCTTTTCCCTTTCAGTCAGAATACTCTGTAAGCTGTTTTGACATTAAATAGGTTGGGAAGTAGTGTAAACTCACAATATTAAGGAGTGAAAAACCTATGATATCAGGACAAGAAAAGAAGAATATTAGCGAAAGATATGCCGCAATAAAACCTTTTTTGTATAATGAACAACAGAGAAGAATATTTGCAGCGGCAGAAGCACGTGTAATTGTTTATGGAGGAATATCAATATTAAATCGAATTACTGGAATACTAAAGATACAGCGGTGTTTGCAGTTGAAAGTATTCGAAAATGGTGGTATACAATGGGCAAGGAAAATTATCCCAAAGCTACAGAATTACTTATTACAGCTGATGGAGGAGGAAGCAATAGCTCCTAGGACAAGGTTATGGAAATATGAGTTGCAAAAACTATCCTCAGAAATGAATATTGATATTATAGTATGTCATTATCCACCTGGAACGAACAAATGGAATGCTGTAGAACATCGTATGTTTTCTTATATCAGTCAAAATTGGAGAGGGAGACCTTTGGAAAGTCATGAGGTAATTATTAATCTAATAGGATCTACCACAACAAAAAAAGGGTTGCATATTGAGTGCGCACTTGATACAAATAAATATGAAAAGGGAATAAAAATTGAAAATAAGCAAATGGAACAAATAAACATAATTAGAAATAACTTTCACGGAGACTGGAATTACACGATAAAACCAGCGTTAAAAAGTTGACGCTTTTAATATATTCAAGATACTTATATCCGCAGAGATTATTCCCACAGCTTTGTATTTCTGCCATGGTTGTTCCGGGTAACGAAATAGGAGCAATTGGGGAAGATAACACAAGATTTATTGATAATAAGAAGATCGAAGGTACAATACCTCAGATGAGTTTACCCATGGAACCAAATTTACTTTTATCCGTTAATGTATCCATCTCTAAAAAAGCCCTGCAAAGCGTTTCTTGCGTTGCATCTTTAGCCAGTTCCATATCTGATAGTATTGAAAACGCTTTTCTATACACTCCAGTATAGTTTTCCTCGAATAACACTTCAATAGCACTCTCGTAGCTTTTGTCGTTGCCATCATTGGTAAAAGTAAAATTCATAGCTAACCTCTCAAGTTACATATATATAGATACATTGAAAATACAAAACGTTGCATAAATCCCAAAAAGTATCATATTATTATAATACTATTTCTGGAAAACTGCATCAAGCAATAGACCCATTTTGTAATAGGAAAATAATACTATTGTAAAATGTCCTTTTTAGAAAGTATATCTTCAAATATAATTTGCGGGTACTGGAACTTCATTATGAATTTACAAAGGAAATTTT
>CAZANH010000130.1:0-4489 GCA_964486515.1 uncultured Eubacteriales bacterium | reverse complement strand
TTGTTAACTTCTATTCCCGTACCGGCAAAATTTGAGCTGTTCCCCTTTTTAAGAGGCATGTCAAATATATTTGCAAATCTATTTGCAATTTCCATAGATGTTTGGCTATTTTCTGAATTTATTCCAATATGGGCAAGTTCAAAACCAAGCATTATATTTACAGCTTCGCGTGTACGGTGGGTAATTTCATCAAATCTCCCCGATTTTATCAAATCCGATTTTACCATCCAGCTGCCCCCACATGCAAACACTTTTTCAAATGAAAGATAACTATTAAGATTTTCGGGATTGATTCCACCTGTAGGTATAAATTTTACCATTCCATATGGAGCACTCATTGCCTTTAAAGCAGATATCCCTCCAAATGCTTCCGCAGGAAAGAATTTTACTACTTCCAGGTTAAATCCAAGCGCCATCTCAATATCCGATGGAATACTGACACCTGGAGTAACAGGTATTTCGTTATCAACACAGTATTTCACAACAGAAGGGTTAAATCCCGGGCTTACTATAAACGCAGCACCGGCACCGACTGCACGTTTCACCTGTTCCACATTCAAAACTGTCCCTGCCCCCACAAACATATCCGGATAAGTTTTCTTGATATTTTTTATTGCCTGCTCCGCCGAAGCCGTTCTGAATGTTATCTCCGCTATCGGAAGCCCCCCTTCTTTCAATGCTTCAACAAGCGGAACAGCATCCTTTGCGTCTTCAATCTTAACAACAGGTACAATTCCCAGTTCGCCTATCCTTTTTAAAATCTCATCCATTTCTATCACTCTCCTGCACTTTTATTTTTTAAAACAAAAACATATTATTATACATTATTATATTACATCAAAATAAACTAATTTTATATATTTAATTTGTTCAACAATAAACCTAATTTGTTCAAATCTTTTTTTACCCTGTATTAACTTTAAAGTTATTTGCAGGATTATTCACAGGGTAGAAAGGCTCCCCTCCTTTAAGCACATTTCTTATATTTTCAGCAGCTTTTCTCTTTAATTCCTTTATGGACTCTTCGCTGTACCATCCCGTATGGTCGGTAAGCACACAATTTTCAATATCCATAAAAGGGCTGTCAGGCCTAAGAGGCTCCTTCGTATGTACATCAAGCCCAGCACTGTTGATTTGGCCTTCTTTAAGCGCCTTAATCAATGCATTCTCGTCAATTATTGGGCCCCTTGAAGTATTGATCAGTATTGCTGTCCGTTTCATAATTGAAAAAGCCTTCTCATTAATTATACCTTTTGTCTTATCGTTAAGCGGCATATGTACCGATATGTAATCGGCACTTTTAAGTGCAGTTTCCCAATCTACTTTTTTTGCACCTTCAGATGATATCGTTTTTTCATCAACATACGGGTCATATACAAGTATATCCGAGAAATTCAGCCCTTTTATTTTCTTGTAAAGGCATCTTGCAATCATTCCAAACCCAAGAAATGAAAATGTCTTGCCGGCTATCCTGTATATCGGATCACTGCTGCCAATATTCCATTCACCCCTGCGCACCTGTGCATCCCTTCGTGCTACTTTGCGGGCACATGCCATAATCAATGCAAGAGCATGGTCGGATACTTCCTCTGCACAATAATCCGTAACATTAGCCACATAAATACCTTTTTTTGTGCATGCTGCTACATCAACATTGTCGTATCCTACTCCATACCTTGCTATTACTCTGCATTTTTCCAGTTTACTTATCGTACTTTCAGGCATGGGGGCCAGATTTACCAGTATTCCATCCGCATCTGTACACATATTTTCGACTTCTTGGGCAGTCATGCAGTCTGCAACAATAAGTTCTGCATTTATATCCTTTAATATTTCCCTTTCAATATCATACGATTTAAATCTGTCATCCGTCACAACAACCTTATACATATTATCACAACCCCTTTATACATCTTTTATTTCAACCATTTCAATGTTATTGTTCGGGCAGCGGTTATAACACATACCACAGCCGACGCACTTCTCCGGATCTATTTCCAATATATCTGGAGACTTTATACTTATTGCAAACTCACTGCATATGGATTCGCAAAGAGCACAACCTTCGCCACATCCGCAGCTAAGGCATCGACTTGCTTCCGTTACGGCTTCTTCCTCAGTCATCGTACGCACATACGCCGAAAAGGTTTTGGCTCTTTCCTTTCCATCCATAATATATAAATTCATTCCATCCACATCCTTGAAATAACCATTCCTTTTCAACACGTCTTCCTTTGAAACGGCCGGATAATCCTGATCATATTCAAGCAGTGCATTTTCTTTTGCAATATATTTGTCTATGGAGCATGCACAGCGTTTTCCCTCTGCTATTGCTGAAACTACGGTTTCCACACCTGTTGCATCACCTCCGGCATATACGCCTTCAATATTTGTCATCCCCGTATCCTTATTTACCACAACCATACCTTCCCTATCGGTTTTAATACCTTTTATCACACCTGTATCGGGTTTTTGCCCAAGAGCTGTTATAACGGTACTACACCGTATTACAAATTCAGAAGCCTCCACATCTTCCGGTTTTCGTCTTTGTGAAACGTCCTTTTCCCCCAGTACCTGATTTATCATCTTAATCCCTGTAACATAACCATCTTTCACTGCAACAGATTTTGGCGAAACAAGGTACATTATTTTTATGCCCTCTGCCTCCGTCTCTTCTATCTCCTCCTTTGTCACAGGCATTTCTTCCCTGGTTCTCCTGTAAGCAATGTATACTTTTTCTGCTCCAAGCCTTTTTGCCGTACGCGCAGAATCCACAGCTGTGAATCCTCCTCCCAGTACAACAACCGTATTTCCCACATCTATCTTTTTACCTTCATAAATATTCTTCAAAAAGTCTACTGCGTAAAACATATTTTTTAAATTTTCCTTATCCATATCACTATCAAATTTAAAACTCTTTCCCTTTTGAGCACCAATGCCGATGAATATTGATGAAAACCCAAGTTCTTTCAGGTTTTCTATTGTAAAATCCCTTCCAAGCGCTTTTCCAGTGCTAAAAAGTATACCCATTGATTTCAGCATTTTAATTTCTTCATCCAGAACGTCACGTTCCAATCTGAATACCGGTATCACATACCGCATCATTCCCCCAATATGTTTTTCCTTCTCAAAAACCGTCACATTATATCCGGCAAGCGTGAGATAATAAGCACATGATATGCCTGCAGGCCCCGAACCTATTACCGCAACTTTTCCCTTTTTCCTGGGGGCGGTTTTTATTTCAGGTTTCCAGCCCTTTTCTTTTGCGTATTCCAATACAAACCTCTTGATTTCCCTTATCTTAACAGGAATCCCAATTACGCCCCTTGTACATTCTGTCTCGCAGGGATGGCTGCATATCCTGCTTAATACGGATTGTAAAGGATTATTGCTGACTATTAGTTCATATGCCCTTTTAAAATCCTTTTTTCTTACTTTCTGGATATACGCCTGCACTGGAACATGGATAGGACAGGCTGCTTTACATGGCGCAGCCAGATTTGGCTGTTTAATCCTTGCATATCCCTTATGCACAGTCAATTCCGGCGCACTTTTTACTTCGGGAACTATCAGGTCCCTCATTTCCGCCAGTGTATTGTAACCGTGCTTTTCCATATAACCCTTTAAGTCACTTATAAGGCCTTCAATAAATCCATAACCGCTTATCAGCGTTTCTGCACAAATACCAATAAGGTCCGCACCACACATTATCATTTCCGCGGCATCCCTGTAGTTTCTCATACCACCTGTTGCCATAATTCTGGGGTTTGGTCCGTTAAGCTTTCTTATTTCGTAAGTGTCTCTAAGTGCCAGTGGTTTAACCCACGAACTTGCATGACATGACATGCTTATTTCATCCTGAAGATGGTATACTGCTTTTTCAGGATTTTCAAGGTCAACAGGAGGTATACCAAGGCGGTTTGCTGTTCCTCCGACAGCATCTGCTCCCGCAGCATATAGAATTTTTGCGACCTGCGCGATTTTGCCGCCTTCAGGAGTCAATTTTACAAACAACGGTATTTTTATTTCTTTTTTGATTTCCCTTACAATTTCCGCTACCACGTCACCCTGTTGGCCAAGACTTGCACCCGTCCGTATAGAGGAAGCATTTTCATCAGCATTTGAAAGCTCAACATTAAAAGACATATTTGGGCAGCACATATTCAATTCAACAATATCAGCACCGGTTTCCTCAAACTTTTTGGCCATATTGACCCAGCCTTCAATACCTTTTTCGCCCGCATATGTGATGTTTGCCATAAGCACAAGATCTTTCAATACCTTTTTTGCATCATCGACGAGCCTCAACCCCTCTTCAAAGGTCAATCTCTTTTCAGCAGTGAAACTAAGTGCGTTCCTGTCACTGAATATCGCATACCTGGGCAGTTTGTTTATATACGGAGCAGGGTCAATTGTAAGTTTTATGCTTGCACCCGCCCAGCCTGTTTCTTCAATTCTTACCAGCTGCTTTACCGATTTTGTTGTAGGC
>CAZANH010000129.1:0-11878 GCA_964486515.1 uncultured Eubacteriales bacterium | reverse complement strand
ATTTTCCTGAAATGAACGCTACAAGTTCAAGTGGCTGTAAGTTCAGCCTTACATGTCAAATCAAACTCGTTGAATGCTTAAAAATATAACAGGAATGCTTTCAACTCAAACAATGATTTGATATTATATTTGCTTCACAAACAGCCTCTAAGAACCTTACGCTATGTATTTCACGAAAATATTTCTTCAAGTAGATGAAAAGGGCTGTGAATGGTAACAGCCCGTAACAAAATTAAATTAAGATTACACTAATATTTAAATTATTGACACGGCATGACATTTTCTATAAAATATATTCGTTCAATATATGTATTTATTAGCATTAATTGTTGAAACGAGGTATTGATATGGAGGAAATATCCTTAAGGGAAATAATACAGGTAATTTTGAAAGGCAAATTGGTTATTGCCATATTTACAGCATTCTGTATACTGATATCAGGTATTGCGAGTTATTTTATAATTTCACCTCAATATGAGGCTCATACAATGCTTATGATATCACCCGTTAACGCATCCGAAGAAGAAAAATTAAACATAAATAGTATAAACGGTATTGTATCGTCAATGTCTCAGTATCCAAAGATGACTCTTGATACTTACAAGGAACAGATAAAGGCTTATTCCGTACTTGAATATGTCAGAAGCACGGCAGGGCTTGACGAGTTGTCTCTTAAATCCGTAGAAAACAAGATTGATGTGGAATCAATTGAAAATACCAATATTATTACCATAACAGCGACTGATAATGATCCACGGAAAGCATCACAAATTGCAAACATTACAGCACGTAAATTCTCTGAATTTGTGACGGAAACAAATCAGAAACAGGCAAAAAAATCAGCTGAGTTTATCAAATTTGAACAGGACAAGGAAAAGGAAAATATGGATATTTTACATGAGGACTTAAAAAATTTCCTTGCTCAGCCCGCAGGACCTGACGAACTCAGGCAGGAACTTAATTCTAAACTATCCCAGCTGACCGGTTTCAAGACCCGTCTTGTCCAACTTCAATTAAATGAAAAAGTAACCCTCGCAGCACTTGATAAAACAAGAAATCTTTTCGAAAATACTCCAAAGTATATTGAGCTTGAGAAATTACTTATGGAAAATGATATTTTATCAGGCGTCATAAGTGATACAACAGGAGCGGATACTATTGACCTAGCCGGTATAAATATTATAGAACAGCAAGTAAACGAAGCATATACCCTACTGTTAAACAAATTAAATGAGTATGAAATACAGGCAGTAACAATTACATCAGAGAAGAATAATATTGATTATGAAATAAAAAATATTCGGAATGAGATTGAAAAAATACAGGCCGAACTTGCAGAAAAGCAAAAAACATACGATGAACTCCAGCACCGTTATAACCTTGCAAAACAAACTTATGACGCATACCGCCAAAAGTACAAGGAAGCCTTCATAAAACAGTCTATAGAAATAGGGAATCAAAGCATTGTAGTTATATCTGAGGCACTGCCTCCCGATGCCCCCGCATCTCCCAATAAAATGATGAATATAGCAATAGCTGCCGTACTTGGCCTTATGATAAGCATATTTGCAGTTTTTCTGAGGGAATATTGGGTTAGCACGGATATAAAAAAAGGCTGAATTTACAGCTTCTTGATGCCCGCAGCATTTTTTCAGAAAAACATTTCTTTCAAATATATTTTCCCGTGTCTGAATTGTTACTAACTATTCAGACCTCTTCTGAGCATTATATATTTGAGAAATTTTTTTATGAAATGATAGAGAAGGGCTCAAAGAGGCTGTTTATGAAGCAATGTTAAGGTCAAATCACTGTTTGAGATAAATGCTTTCTAACTTATTTTATTAAAAGCATTCAGCGAGTTTGATTTGACTTGTAAGGCTGAATTTACAGCTTCTTGATGCCCGCAGCGTTTTTTCAGAAAAACATTTCTTTCAAATATATTTTCCCGTGTCTGAATAGTTACAATGTTACAAATATATGATAAGCAAAATATGGCTATACTTGACATTTAGTATTAACAATGTTAGAATTTTATGTAGAAAATTATTAAAAAAAGGAGACCTGATGTTCATGGAAGAGATATCTCTTAAGGAGGTAATACTTATAATTTTTAGAAATAAATGGCTTATATTGTTACTAACGGTTATTTGTGTTATTATTGGTTTTGTAGTAACTATGCTTTTAAATGAGAACCTGGCAACTGCAAAAAAAGTTATATCATTGAATTTTCCAGGTATTGAAAACGGTGAAAATCCTGATGGTACTGATTTTGATATTACACTAATGAGTTCTCCTGTCGTATTGAACAGGATGCTAGAGGAAACAGGTCTTGATTATATGCCAGAGACGATACGGAGAGGCACAGAGATATTTCCCATTATACCAGATGCCATATCTGAAATAGCGGTAAAAAAACTGGAAAATGGAGAAATATTCAAGTACTATCCAAGCGATTACGTTGTCAGATTTAATATAAAACATGATAAGGCCTCAAATTTGTTTGACAGAATTGTTGTAAATTATTTCCCTAAGGGAGAAGCAAGAAGAAAGGAAGCACAGCAAATTTTAGAAGGATTAACAAAAAGTTATACGGAGTACTTTTTTGAAACTTATTTTGAAATGGATATAATTGGAGATGCGCTTGTAACTCTTGACTATGAAAATTATGACTTTCCCTATATATCTGAGATAATGACAAGTCAGTTAAACACGATGCAGGCATTTATAACAGCAAAGATGAATGTTGCTCAGGATTTCAGGTCGCAGAAGACAGGATTTTCTTTTTATGATATAAAAGAAGCATTAGGTATAATAAAAAAGATAGACATAAACAGGGTTGCTTCCATAATTGGTGCTTCTAACCTTACCTGGGATAAGGAAAGGCTTATTACTGATTATGAATACAGAATCAAGCTTCTAAAACTTGAACAGGATAAAAAGGATAGTGAAGCCCAGGTATCAAAGAATATGATGGACAGCTTTATCCGGGAAGGAACAACCATTTACCTACCTGGTATCAGTGATTCTGACAGTGGTTTTTTGAAGCAGGATGAGAATACTTATTATGATAAGCTAGCAGAACGTTCGACTAATGCTGGAGTCGAAGCACTAAACTATGAACATCAGATCAGTTTTTATATGAGCGAAATAGAAAAGTTCAGGAATGATACTGTTGCTCCTGAGATAAAAGCAAAAGCTGAAAGGGAAGTACTTGAAATGATTTCCCGTATAAATATCAAGCTGGAGTATTGGATAAAAATAATAAATGAAACCATTGAAGATTTTTACAATGTTAAATACGGAAGTATCATAAAGACTGTTTCACCTGTAAATATCGTGCCGTCCGTAAACCTTAAGCTTAATCTTGCTGTAAGTTTTATAATAGGTATAATGTTTGGGGTTTTCATAGCTTTTTTAAAGGTTTACTGGAGGGGTAGTATTAAAGAAAATAAAACCGGGGTTGATGTTAATTATAAGGATATAGATGTTTAATCAATTCGATTGTTATAAAATAACATATATGGAATGCGGGGTATTAAAATGAAGAAAAAGTTAAGATCAGTTTTCTTGGTAATATTGGATATAATATTTATAAATTTGTCATTACTGTTATCATATTATATAAAATTTGATTTCAGCTTTGCGAATATCCCTTCCGGGTTTTCCGATAACCTTTTATATCTTGCATTGTTTTCAACAGTGGTAAAAATATCATTCTTTTTATTTTTCAGGCTTTATACAAGTTTATGGCAGTATGCTGGCGCACATGAATTAATTACCGTTGTTTCAGGAGCTCTGACCGCAAATCTGGCTATGACAAGCCTTGTACTGTTGTCATATACGTCATTACCTCCATGGCTGGCCGGGTTATCAGGTTTTATATCCATTATGAATATCCCCAGAAGCATATTTGTTATAACATTTCTCATAGACATATTGTTTGTCGGAGGTATAAGATTTGCATACAGGGCATTCCGCCGGGTTATAAAAGGTGAAATATTAAAGATTAAGAATTACAAGCGTGTTCTCATTATCGGCGGAGGAGATGCCGGTGCAATTATTATCAGGGAACTGAAACACCATCCGGAACTTAAATATTCACCCATAGCAATAATAGATGATGATGAATACAAACAAGGGAAGAAAATCAATGGTATTCCAATCGTAGGATATAGTAAAGATATTCTTGATGTAATTCTGAGGTACCGTATTGATGAAATAATCATTGCAATACCCTCTGCAAGCAAGAGAAAAATTAATGACATATATGACAAGTGTTCAAAAACGGATTGTAAAGTTAAAATACTACCTTCTGTTTCAGAACTTATTGACGAATCAGTTGTAATACAAAAAATACGTGATGTAAATATTGAAGACCTTTTAGGGCGGGAACCGGTTAACCTTGATACCAAGGAAATCAGTTCATATCTTGTGGGAAAAACTATTATAGTTTCAGGCGGCGGTGGTTCGATAGGTTCTGAGCTTTGCAGGCAAATTTCTTTTTATAACCCTAAAAAACTAATTATACTGGATAATTATGAGAATAATCTCTATGACATTTTAAATGAACTATCGGTTATTCATCCCAATATTGAGTTCATACCTGCAGTAGCAAGCGTAAGAGATAAGAACAGGCTAAAAGTCATATTTGGTGAACATAAACCTGAAGTAATATTCCATGCCGCTGCTCACAAACACGTACCTCTCATGGAACAGAATCCTTCCGAAGCAATTAAGAATAATATATTTGGTACTATAAATATAGCTGAATGTGCAGATTCTTTTGGAGCAGAAACTTTTGTGCTTATATCAACGGATAAGGCTGTAAACCCTACGAATATAATGGGAGCTACAAAAAGGGTTGCTGAAATGATAGTACAGTCCATGGACCGTCACAGCGATACAAAATTTGTTGCTGTGCGTTTTGGAAATGTATTAGGAAGTAATGGAAGCGTTGTACCGCTTTTCAAAAAACAAATTGAGCAGGGAGGACCTGTAACTGTGACACACCCTGAGGTTATACGCTACTTCATGACCATTCCTGAAGCTGTACAACTTGTATTGCAGGCAGGAGGTATGGCAAACGGAAGTGAAATATTTGTGCTTGATATGGGGGAACCTGTAAAAATATATGAACTTGCAAAAAACCTTATCAGGCTTTCCGGTTTCGAGCCTGAAGAAGATATAAAAATAGAGTTTACAGGTTTAAGGCCCGGAGAGAAGCTATATGAAGAATTATTACTTGCCGAAGAAGGATTGACTAAAACAAAAAATGAAAAAATATATGTCGCAAAACCCGTTTTTTCAAATTTTCAACTGTTAAAAGAAGAAATTGATAAATTAAAACATATTCTTTTAAATGATACCGAAAAACTTTTTGAGTATATACGAAAAATAGTACCAACTTACCAATCCATCACTAAGAAAGAGGAGGTAAGCTGATTTTTTGAATATCAAATGAATAATAAAAATAATGCAATACCTCTCGCAGTCCCTCACATGAGTGGGAATGAAATTGAATATGTAAAAGAAGCTTTTGAAACAAATTGGGTATCGTATTTAGGCCCACATGTTAAATGCTTTGAAAAAGAAGTTGCCGAATATCTCTCATTAAACTCAGCACTTGCCTTATCTTCAGGTACTGCTGCTGTACATCTTGCCTTGAAATACCTAGGTGTATCTATGGGAGATGTTGTCTTTTGTTCATCCCTTACTTTTGCAGCAAGCTGCAATCCAATTCTATATGAAAAGGCTGAGCCTGTATTTATTGACTGTGAACCCGAGTCGTGGAATATGTCTCCTGAAGCATTGGAAAGAGCTTTTGTTGAATACCATGCATCAGGGAAGCTTCCTAAGGCAGTTGTTATAACTGACCTCTACGGGCAATCCGCCGATTATGACAGGTTGTCCTCCTTATGCTCAAAATATCAGGTCCCAATTGTAGAAGACGCAGCAGAAGCCCTTGGGGCCAAATATAAAAATAAACATGTCGGAACATTTGGGAAACTTGGGATACTATCATTCAATGGTAACAAAATAATAACCACAGGTGGCGGAGGAATGCTTGTATCTGATGATACCAATGCAATAGGGAAATGCCGGTTTTTGTCAACGCAGGCAAGAGATGAGGCAAGGTATTATCAACACTCCGAATTAGGTTACAATTACAGAATGAGTAATATACTTGCCGGAATTGGCAGAGGGCAGCTTAAATTACTCAATGAAAGGGTTCAAAAGAAGGGGGAAATTTACGAAACATATAGGAAAGCTTTTAAACACATTAATAACATTAAAATGATGCCTGTGGCATCATGGAGTGAGCCCAACTATTGGCTCAGTGTAATAACTATAGATGAAAGTTGTGGTATTTCACCTGATTATGTTATGGATGTACTTGAAGCTGATAATATTGAGTCAAGGCCTGTTTGGAAGCCTATGCACCTGCAGCCCCTATATAAAGGCTGCAAATATTACAGCCATTATGAGAATACTTCCGTTTCGGACAACCTTTTTTACCGGGGCCTATGTCTTCCATCCGACACCGGAATGACTATAGAGGAACAAAACAGGGTAATTGAAAATATAAACAGGATATTTAAGAAAGGTTAGTTATATCAATTTCAAAAGGACATGCAATCAACCTTCACTTAAATATTTTATCATTATATAAATGCGTATCAACAACAAGGCTAACAGAATTTGCATTCGATTCGGTCTACACAGCTTAATCCATATTCAAATTAAAAAAGGTTGAAATATTTTATTACAAATTGTATAGTAATAGGGGAAGGAAATGGAGGAGAAGTAATGAGCAAAAAAACATTTTATATTACAACCCCTATATACTATCCAAGTGATAAACTTCATATAGGCCACTCTTATACTACGGTAGCTGCTGATACAATGGCAAGATATAAGAGGATGCGGGGATTTGACGTCATGTTTCTTACCGGCACGGATGAACATGGCCAAAAGATTCAAAAAAAAGCGGAAGAATCAGGAGTATCCCCAAAGGAATATGTTGATAACATTGTAAATGGTGTGAGAAAGTTGTGGAACCTGATGGAAATATCCAACGACAGGTTTATAAGAACAACTGATAAATACCATGAAGAAGCTGTACAGAAAATTTTTAAAAAGCTCTATGATCAGGGTGATATATATAAAAGTGAGTATGAAGGCTGGTACTGTACTCCATGCGAATCTTTCTGGACAGATACACAGCTTGTTGATGGTAAATGCCCCGATTGCGGAAGGAAGGTTGAACTTACAAAAGAGGAAAGTTACTTCTTCAGGCTGTCAAAATACCGTGACAGGCTAGTAGAGTACATAAACAACCATCCGGCTTTTATACAGCCTGAATCACGCCGAAATGAGATGATAAACAATTTTCTGCTACCAGGGCTTGATGACTTATGCGTTTCAAGAACAACTTTTGATTGGGGAATACCTGTAACATTCGATGAAAAGCATGTTGTATATGTATGGATAGATGCATTATCCAATTATATAACCGCACTCGGCTACATGTCTGAAAATGATTCCGATTATAGAAAATACTGGCCTGCTGATATTCATCTTGTCGGTAAGGAAATAATAAGATTCCATACCATTATATGGCCTGCTATGCTCATTGCATTGGGTGAACCCTTGCCTAAGCAGGTATTTGGCCATGGATGGCTTGTTCTTGATGGCGGAAAGATGTCAAAATCAAAAGGAAATGTCATAGATCCTGTTATACTGGTTAACCAATATGGAATTGACGCCGTCAGGTACTTTTTATTGAGAGAGGTACCTTTCGGTTCAGATGGTGCATTTTCAAATGAGGCCCTTATAAACAGGATAAATTCTGATCTTGCAAACGACTTGGGTAATCTTGTCAGTAGGACTGTTGCTATGATTGAAAAATATTTTGATGGCGTTATACCTGAAAACAGATTGGCCGGGGATTATGACAAGGATCTAAAAGAAACTGTAAAACAAACTGTCATAAAAGTTGAAGATCTGCTTGACAGGCTTCAGCTTGACGATGCATTAACTTATATATGGAAAACAATATCAAGAATAAATAAATATATCGATGAAACAACTCCATGGATACTTGGAAGAAATGCTCAGGAAAAACCGCGTCTTGCTGAAGTATTGTTCAATCTTGCCGAAAGCATAAGAATTATTTCAATACTTATAAGGCCTTTTATGCCAAAAACCCCTGAAATCATATGGCAGCAGTTTGGATTAACCGGGGATGATTTTACTTCGTGGGAGAGCGCGCATATATGGGGTAAATATAATACAAAGACAGGGGTTAAAAGGGGAAATGTATTATTCCCTCGTATTGATGTAAATAAATAAAATCGGAGACTTGATAATAATGATTTTTGATACACATGCACATTACGATGACGAACAATTTGATATTGACAGGGAACAGGTTCTAGAAAGAGCCTATCAAAGCAGGGTGCATTATATTATAAATGCATCATCGGATATGGCTTCTTCCAAAAGGAGCATTTCCCTGTCGGAAAAGTATCCTTTTATATATGCTGCTGTGGGTGTACACCCTCATTACGTGAAGGACATGGATGAAGTTGTACTTGAACAAATTAAGATCCTGTCAAATTCCGACAAAATTGTTGCAATAGGAGAAATAGGGCTTGATTATCATTATGAAAATTCTTTGAAGGAAATTCAGAAAAAATGGTTTAAAAAACAACTTCGACTTGCGAAATCTCTTGGTTTACCTGTTATAATACATAACAGAGAAGCACACGGCGACTGTCTTGATATCGTAAAAGAAGAAAAAGCTGGAGATACAGGAGGCGTTTTTCATTGTTATTCAGGCAGCGTTGAAATGGCAAGGGAGCTTATTGATAATAATTTTTATCTTGCATTTGGGGGAATAGTAACTTTTAAAAATGCAAAAAAAGCGGTTGATGTTATTAAATACATGCCTCTTGACAGGCTTTTGATTGAAACTGACTGTCCATATCTTTCGCCTGAGCCTTACAGGGGTAAAAGGAATGAATCTTCCTATTTAGTGCATATAATTAAAAAGATAGCTGAAATTAAAGGGGTATCAATAAATAATCTGGAAAATGTTACAACTGATAACGCCAAAACCCTTTTTAGTATAGAATAGAAATTGTATATTTACAATGAATGGAGTTTTTAGCATTGAAAAAATTTGTTTTGGTAATCATATGCTCATTGCTGCTTATTGTACTTATTGCTTTTAATTATCTATTATGGGATCGTGAGGCAAAAAAAGTAAACATACAAAAACTTGAATCAACAAAAGCTGATAATGATGCAATTATATCAGAACTCTACAAACAGCGTCAGAATCTTGAAAATGAAAATACCAAACTTAAGATTGACATGGATGAGTTACAGAAATCTTTGAATGAATATAAAAAAACAAATCTTGAAATTTCAAGGGAAAATACTGAGCTTAAAAATACACTTGAGGATGCCATTTCAACAATCAATATACTTAAAAAGCAAGTAGGTATTGAAACCATCAGACAACAGCTTGAAACATGGGCAGAGAATATAAGCAAATCCAATTATGTTTCTGCATATGATTTTGAAAAACAGGCTGCAAAAAGGGAAGGAATTATAAACTATAAAAGCTATGAGAACTACTATAAGGAATCAATAAAAACAATTGAGATAAAGTCATTAAAAAATATAACCGGAGATATTCCAAAAAATTGTCCAGATGGTGTACATTTTTCTATTGAAATCAATGTTATGTTTAAAGAGGGTTTAAATAAAGATATTACAGGCTATTATAATTATGTAAATGGTGTTAACAAGAGGATAATAGCTATGGAATATGATGAATATAGCAATAAATGGATTATTGCTTGTATAGTTCAAATTGAGGATGAGGAGGTTGAGAAATGACTTTTATAAGAACTATAAAAAGCTGTTTCTCACTTAAAGAATCTTTAATTATATTATTGACAATATTAATATCAATTGCTGCAGGTATTGGCGTTTTTTTCTTTTTAAAAAAGGAAGTCAAGTTAATTGACAATGGGAAACAAATTACTTTCGATACCATGAGTAATACAGTTGGCGAGGTTCTCAAACAAAGAGACATTTCCTTGAAACCATATGATTTTATAAATTTACCGCCTGGCAGTATTTTGATGAATACTGCAACTAATAAAATAATTATAAAGAGAGCCGTACCTGTTTTTGTATCCGTTGACGGCAGCACAAAAAAGGTGATGACCTGTGCTGATAATGTTAGCTCTGCTCTTGACGATGCATCTGTTAAGCTTGGAATATATGACAGACTGGAGGATATAACTCTTGAATCTCCCGTTGTTAAAGATATGATTATAAAAATAATAAGGGTAAAAAAAGAGTATGTTACCGAAAAAATGTTTATACCATACGATACTGAAAAAAAGGCGAATGATAATGTAAACCGTGGAATGGAAAAAATCATACAGGAAGGTGAGGAAGGTGTACGTGAAGTTTCCTACCTCGTAATATTTGAAGACGGATTTGAGGTATCCAGAGAACTGTTTTTGAATAAATTGGTATCTGAGCCCGTAAACCATGTTATCGAATATGGCACCGTACCATATATTACCACATCAACGGGTGATATTGTAAGGTATAGAGAAGTACTTGACATGAGAGCTACAGCTTACACGTCATCTTTTAAAGACACTGGAAAACATCCCGACCATCCTGAATTTGGAATAACTTATACCGGTTTGAAGGCCGAAGTAGGAATTATTGCAGTTGACCCTGACGTAATTCCTTTACATACAAAAGTTTACGTGGAAATGCCCGGAGACATGCCGGATTATGGTTTTGCTCTGGCAGCCGATATTGGAGGAGCCATAAAAGGCGATCTTATTGACCTTTATATGGATACTCAACAGGAAGTAGACAAATGGGGATGCAAAAAATGTAAGGTATATATTCTTTATGACTAATGATGTAAGAGAGCTTATTAAAAAATATAATATTAAACTTAAAAAAAATCTCGGACAGAATTTTCTTTGTGATGTCAGGGCATTAAACGATATTGTTAAAACTGCTGACATAAACCATACACAGGCTGTAATTGAGATCGGTGCCGGTATTGGGAATATGACTCGTCTTCTTGCTTCAAAAGCATGTGCTGTAGTTGCTGTGGAAATTGATAAAAATCTGATACCAGCTCTTAAAAATAATGTTTCTCCTTTTTCAAATGTAAGTATATTGAATAAGGATATAATGAAAATTGATTTAAATAATGAAATAATTCAAAAAATATTTAAACCCGTCTGTAAAACTTTCAATAGAAATCCTGAAGTAAAAGTGGCAGCAAATCTGCCTTATTATATAACAACCCCTGTTATTATGAAATTTCTTGAAGAAGCAGCAGTAAATATAAGTACAATGGTATTTATGGTGCAGAAAGAAGTAGCTGACAGGCTTCTTGCCTCATCAGGAAGCAGGACTTATGGTGCAGTTTCAGTTGCCGTTCAATATTATTCACGTGTAACCAGGGTATTCAATGTTCCTGCCCATTGTTTTATTCCAAGACCAACAATTGATTCCACAGTAATAAAACTTGATATTTATAAAAGGCCCCCTGTTAAAGTTGCAGACACTGAACTTTTTTTTAGGATAATTAAAGCTGCATTTTCCCAGAGGAGGAAGACACTTGCAAATTCATTGTATAACTGCCTCGGAACAAATATGAAAAAGGAAGAAATCAAAAAAATCATATCTAACACAGGTATGGAAGAAAATATCAGGGGTGAACAGCTTTCCATACATCAATTCGCCGCATTGGCAAATCAAGTGTCAAGGGGACGGGGGTAGTGACACCCTTTTTTTTTATTAGGGGTCACTAACCCCGTCC
>CAZANH010000128.1:0-2673 GCA_964486515.1 uncultured Eubacteriales bacterium | reverse complement strand
TAAATAAAAAGAAAGGTTTTCAAGCTCAAGATTTAGATTTAAGATTATATAATGAAATAGATAGGGTATTTAACTATATTGATATACTTAAAAAATCATCTTTATGTAATGAGTTATTGGATATTAATGAATTAGAAAGTACTGCCATTAATTTGAAGAATAACAAGTATCTTGAATCATCTGTTTCTATGAATAGGCTAATTAATGGATTATCTATCGGAATTATTTTAACGAATTTATAAATTCATTATATTTACTACAGACCTCTCGGAAATCGTTAAAAACGGGCATTTTTTTTGGACATTTTTCATATTGGTGAATCCCCCACTTCCATTATCATAAATTTCCCAGTTGGGGTTTGCACCCCTAATGATGTCAGTTTCCTGCATAACTGTTCCTGTGCAGCCCTTCGGCTTGCTTGCTGCAGTGGTTCAATTCGTACGGTAACACTCCTGTTTGTTGTCTTTATCCATCCCTGGCATTGGGTTATGGCATAGAACAGATCAACGATTTCATTTTTATTTGTGTAATAAGGTTGCAACCATTCAATTACCTGCTTCCTGGAGTTCCATACAGCGCTTGTCACAAAATCAAACAGGTTTTTACCCTCATTATCTATGACCTTGAACAGTTTATTGCCTTCAAGCGATGACAGCTCTATCCTTTCAGGTAAGCTTTTCACTTCCTGCTGTAATTGTTCTATCATCAATTCATTTTCCAGGATCTGTGTTTTAAGCCTTCCTTTTATGCTGTTTTGCCTGGAAGTCCCGTCTTTTGTAAGAGCTTCCTTACTATTTCCCATTTTCTTGTACAGCTTGTTTGTTTCCGTCTTTAGCTGCCTGATCAGATTCTGTTTGTCCTTTATCAACGGATTAGCGACGGACTGGTTTTCGCTTTCATGAAACAGGTGCCCTGGCTGGTAATGATAGGGATGGCGGGTTTGTATATGTTTAAACGTATTTTCAGATGCCCCCCACCTGCTGAGTATGGCAAAGGCACACTCCTGTGTGGTTAACTCATCATGGGGGGTATAGGCCAGACCACTGGTCCTTTTGTTAGTGTTCTTATTCCATAAATAGATCCTTCGCAGTGAAAACCTGTGGACTTCCTTTTCACCGGTTTTCTCACCGGTTTCATATGGATAGGTATAATCCTTTACATCTTCAAATACCCCATACTCTTTCCCATTGACTTCGAGGCTGATGGAAAACAACTCCGAAGGCATCGCATCCAGCTTCTTGCTGTCACAATGCTTCTCCCAGGTGACAAAAGGATTTTCCTTATGTACCATACCGGAGAAAAAGCCGGCACCATCGCCTTCACGGTCAAACACTTTAACTGGTTTTTTCTCTATCTCATCTTCCCACCGCTCGTCCAGGTTTAATACAAAGGATCTTAAGTCACCCTTGCCTTCCTGGATCTCAAAGTCCACAACTTTGCCCTGAAGATCGCACACCACCATGTTGGTGCGTCCCGGTTCCGGTATTTGCCGTTGTGTATTATAGGTGTGATGAACCTTTTTGTTGCCTGTATAACCCAACCGGTGCCCGTCTATAAACCAAAACCAGAGATTTACTATCCCACGCAGGATCTGGAAACGGAAAAAGTCTTTCAGTAAACGGGGCGATAAACACTCCCGCGTCGTCTGGTAAAACCATTCCCATAATTTGTCTTTTCCCGGGAATTGCGGCAAGCCTAATATCACATTTGCTTCGTCCCGTCTGATGTGTTTGGTTTGTTCTATCGAACCGATATTACGGCATACCATCAGCAGAAACACCTGGAACAGCTTGTACCTCTCGCCAAAATAGCCTATGGTGAATTTAAACCATTGCCACACTGACATCAGGGTTATCTGATATACAAAGATCCCGGCATAACGACTCTTTTGCCATGTATGCTCTCTTTGAAAAGGGGCATCTTCCTGCTCTACCTGTTTCTCGTCTCCTTCGCGATCAAAAGAAAAGTTAAACTGAAACTTTTTCCTTTCCCGGGCTTCCCGCTCCTCTTTGCGCTGAATCTCTAGCACCCGTGCCTTATTTCCGGTTATTCCGCGGGGGTTATTCTCCAATCCCGAGACTCCATACTGGTGGTAGATGTCAAGCCAGTTGTCTATGGTTTGGCGGGAGTGGCCCAACGCCTCAGCTATCTTTTTCTTTTTCAGTGCATAACGATTCACCAGATCAATCACGAAAAGCCGGTAATCGATCGTAGGCTGCTGGGGTACTGCCTTTAATAATTTCTCGAAATGATAGAACCCAATTCTATCATCACCGATTTTTTTTAATCCGAAACCCTTTCCAATTGGTATCAAATCTGTATTTTTACCTGAGGGAAAAAGAGCGTTCATGTTGTTTATTTTTTTTTGTTGTAAATCAAATATAAACGATAATCATTGAAATACTCTTTTTCCCTTTATGTATTTATTAACTAATTTAGTTAATAATCCATTTGTCGGACAAATATTTAGAATTGAGTGTCCAATTTTAGGTGCATAATGCCTCTATGACAGGCTCAGCAACTGATTTAGGCGATTAAATAACTTGTTTGCCGAGAGGTCTGGAATAAGGTATATTCCATGGAAACCCGCTCCAAAGTCACCCTGGACGGGGGAGAGACATGGGAAACGCTAAGCGGCGAGAACCGGCATGTGGACGATCACGCCCTGTGGAT
>CAZANH010000127.1:0-3766 GCA_964486515.1 uncultured Eubacteriales bacterium | reverse complement strand
GTCCGCACGGATTGCGCCGGGAAGCGATTGATGATAAGGGAAAGGTATTTACATATGAATCAATATGTTTTCCGACTTCATCTGCATTGGCGGCTACCTGGAACACCGAACTTGTTGAACGTATAGGCGAGGCTATTGGTGAAGAATGCCAGTCAAACGGAGTTGACATTATCATGGCACCGGGAACAAATATAAAACGCACACCCCTGTGCGGCAGAAATTTTGAATACTTTTCCGAAGATCCATATCTTGCAGGAGAATTATCTGCAGCATATATAACAGGCATTCAGAGCAATGGAATCGGTACTGCCATAAAACATTTTGCCGGAAACAATCAGGAATATGATCGCTTTAATATAAGCAGCGATATTGATATCCGCGCTTTAAGAGAAATATATCTCAAACCTTTTGAACTGGCAATAAAAAAATCTGCTCCATGGAGCGTTATGTGCGCCTATAACAGATTAAACGGCATCTATTGTTCTGAAAACGAATTCCTTCTCAGCAAAATATTAAAAGAAGAATGGGGATTTGACGGTTTTGTAATTTCAGACTGGGGGGCCGTCCATAATAAATCCAATGCTCTGAAGGCAGGATTGGACCTGGAAATGCCATACTCTGAAAAGAATAATGCACAGCTTAAAAAAGACTATGAAGATGGCAAAATAAACGATGAAATAATTGATATGGCTTTGGAAAACATTTTAAAAGCCATATTTAAAACTGTCAAAAACCGGAAAAAACGTATAAGCAAATATAATATTGAAAAACATAGAGCACTTGCAAAGGAAGCTGCAAGCGAAGCTGTTACATTACTCAAAAATGTTGATGGGATTCTTCCTCTGGATAATAACAATATAAAAAGCATTACAGTTGTCGGACAGCTTGCAGAGTTTCCCATGATTCAAGGCGGTGGAAGTTCGAAGGTGGAACCACTTAATGTAACTTCACCTCTTGAAAGCATCAGAGCAAACGCTGGAGATATTAAAGTAAAATATTGTGCAACGATCAAAAATGATATCCCAATTGTGCATAAACTAAATGAAACACTCGAGGATGTTGAAAATTCCGATGTCGCTGTCATATTTGCAGGACAGCAGCATCTAATAGAAACAGAGTCCTATGACCGCACTGAAATAAGACTTGAGCCAGTAATGGAAGATATAATCTGTAAAATAGCACATCGCAATCCAAATACAGTAGTTGTAATTCAGGCGGGTTCCGTTATTGATATGTCATACTGGATTAACAGTGTTAAATCGGTTGTTTTTGCATGGTTTACCGGCCAGGAAGGTGGAAGTGCCCTTGCCGACATACTTTTCGGAAAGTCAAATCCCTGCGGAAAAACTGCTGAAACCTTTCCATTGACAATAGAAGACACTCCATCATACGGCACTTACCCGGGGAATGGGACTGCTTCATGGTATCAGGAGGGAATTATGGTTGGATACAGATATTATGATACATTTGACAGGGAAGTTCTGTTTCCTTTTGGGCACGGATTATCTTACACTGAATTTGAATATTCCGATTTAAGAATTACACCTGTTGAAGTTAATGAACACGATGGCCTCGAGGTTTATTTCAAATTGAAAAATACAGGGAAGTTAAAAGGAAAAGAAACTGCACAGGTCTATTTGAGACAGGTTGCCCCTTATGTGCTCAGGCCATATAAGGAACTTAAAGCATTTGAAAAGATTGAACTTGAACCGGGTGAAACAAAAGAGGTTAAAATAAATATGCCACCTGAAGCCTTTGCTTATTACAATATCAATATCAATGACTGGCATATACAAGGCGGAAGCTATCAGCTTCTTGTCGGTGCTTCCTCAAGAGATATACGCCTTAAAGGTTACATCGACATGAAAACGGATTATAATTTCTCATAATAGTATAACGAGAGTATGATGAAAAATTATTTGTTCCTACCCCAAAAATAATATATGGAGTTTCGTATTATTTAATAGAATAAAAAACAGGAGGTAGGAAATCAATGAAAAGAATGATTGCAGTAATTACTCTTATCGCAGTTATACTGTCGTATTGTATGGTATCCGTATATGCGGATCCCCCCGGGAATGGAAATAATACTTTGCCGCCAGGGCTTCAAAAAGAAGGAAAAATACCTCCAGGTATTGCAAAGAAAATTTTCAATGATGTAGATGAGAAACCCTGGGCACAAAAGGCAATTGAAATGTTAAAATCAAAAGGCCTGGTAAAGGGCTACCTCGATGGAAGTTTCAAACCGTCAGGGTCTGTAACGAGGCTGGAGACAGTTATAATGGCCTTGAGAATAATGGGATGGGAAGACGAAGCCATGAACATTGACAGGCTTCCGAGCGAATACAGGGGCCATAAAGTAGATGAATGGGCTTACGGCTATATAAATATTGCATATGAAAAGGGAATACTTGATGATGTTGATATGATGTATTTTGTGCCGGGTGAACCCGCAAAAAGGCACGAAGTGGCCAAATACATAATCCGTGCACTTGGTTATGAAGAGGAAGCACAGGAATACATGGACATTGAACTGCCTTTTGTAGATACTCCTGCTGTTCCTTCCGGATCAATCGGATATGTATACCTTGTAAACGAAATGGAACTGATGATAGGATATACCATAGGAAATAATAAAATGAAATTTAACCCTATGGGAACACTGACAAGAGCTGAAATGGCTGTCCTGTTTCAAAGGCTTGACGAAAAAGTCGACAGTGGGGTTGATGAAAATGAAGTCAGGGGAGAAGTTGTCAAGCTTTATGCAGATTCAATTGAAGTCAGTATAGATGAAGAAATAGAAAACTTTTCGGTATCCCAGGATGTTATTGTATATGATCACGACAATGCCATTTCTTATACTGATATTGCAGTAAGTTCCTATGTTGTGATGGAACTGGAAGATGAAACAGTTGTTTATATTGAAGTCACTGATGAAGACAAGGAAGAAGATAAAATAATCTCAGTTTATAAAGGAACAGTCATTGATGTCCAATACGACGGGCAGAAGCAGATAACAATTGAGGATAAACTGCTGAAACTAATATTTGTAGTTATTGACGATGTAAAAGTATATCTTAATGATGTGGAAACAAATTTCAATGTACTAATGATTGGTGATTCCGTAAAAGTAGTAGTTGATGATAAAAACAGGGCAAGGGAAATCAGCATTGATCGCGAGGATGAAGAGGAAACGGAACTAATAAATGGTATTATTACTGACCTTGATTTAATTGGAATTCAGCATATAACAGTCAGTGAACATGTGTATGGCGGCTTTCGGTATGAACTGGGTGAAGTTGTGGATATAACAATTGACGGTGAAGAGGCACAGTTGGAAGACCTTGTTATTGGTATGGAAGCTGAAGCAACCCTTACAGATACATTAGTAACATTGATTGATGCCGGAAACACACAACTTGAATTGGAAGGTACAATCATAAGTATTGCTGATAATATAATAACCATTGAAATGGATGATGAAACCGTATTGGCATTTTGGATAACGGAAGATGTTATTATTCAAATCAACGGAAATACGGGGTATGGAATTGGGGATTTAAGTCCCGGTAACACGGCATATTTTGAGGTTATAAACAATACCATTGTAGAAGTAGACGTTAAAACGCAATAGGAACCTAACTATGGTTATTCATGCCTCCCCGTTTGTTTATACAAGCGGGGAGGTTTTTAATTGAAATATCTTTATCTTAACCCTCCGGATAAAAGTACGTTATACTGGTGTGAAGAATCAATCAAACCATCT
>CAZANH010000126.1:0-8233 GCA_964486515.1 uncultured Eubacteriales bacterium | reverse complement strand
TATTCACAGCCCCCTCTTAGCTCGAAGAATATTTTCCTGAAATGAACGCTACAAGTTCAAGTGGCTGTAAGTTCAGCCTTACATGTCAAATCAAACTCGCTGAATGCTTTAAAATATAACGGGAATGCATTCATCTCAAACAATGATTTGACCTTATAATTGCTTCAAAAACGGCCTCTAAGAACCTTACGCTATATATTTCATGAAAATATTTCTTCAAGTAGATGAGAAGGGCTGCGAATGGTAACTACTGTCAAGATATTCCTGAAGGATAATTATGGCTGCCATACTGTCAACTGAAGCCTTTTTTTTTGAAGGTTTAATACCTGATTCATGTAATACCCTTTCAGCTAGCTTACTGGTAAGCCTCTCATCCCATTTTATAATCTCTAAACCGCTTTTTTCCTTCAGCAGGTCAATGAATTCCTGTGTTTTATATGCCCTTTGCCCCAAAGTACCGTTCATATTTATCGGGAAACCTACAACCACTTTTTTTACACCATACTCTTTAATGCGTACCATCACATACTTAACTGCATCTTCAATATTCCCCTGCCATTCAATTGTCTTAAGATTTCCTGCAATCATACCAAGAGGGTCACTTATCGATATGCCTATGCGAGCATCCCCATAATCAAGCCCAAGTATTCTCAAATATCAGTCACCTGCCATTTCACATGTAACTATTTAAACACCCCAATATTATATGTTTCAAATACATAATGCTCGCCTGATGTCTGAACAGTTACTTTCAATTTTTTTAATATACCTTTATTGCAAAACACGGGCAAACGCTGCTGCAGTATCCGCACAACAAACATAATTCGTTATTGACAACCGCTTTACCTCTTTTAACTGAAAGTGCCCCGTGTGTACATCTCTTTACACATTCACCACAACCTTCGCACCATCGTTCAATATGCAAACTTCTTTTTTTTGTTTTTAATGAAGTCAGTGCCGTTTCCGGTATTTGCTTCCCACTGAATAATGCGGTATCCACAATAACCTCTTCAATACTCTGCATTCCAACAGCAATTGAGTGAACAAACGGAAGTTCAAGTACAAACTCAATACTTTTCTTGAAAGAACCTGAAAGATTTCCCCCTGCAAGTGCCTTCATTGCATATATGCCTTTCCCCGCGTCATATGCCTTTTCAACTGCCTTAAGCATATTTTCAATGTTACCGTCACCTATGCCGATTCCCTCCCTGTTTATTATAGGATGGATTACATCTATTTCAGGCATATCAGCAGCAGCTTCAACTACCTCTATATTATGAGTTGATACACCTACCGCTCGTATTATACCCTCCTGTTTTGCCCTTATGTAATACTCAAGGGCATCCCTATGCCCTCTTAATGTAAGTCTGCTTTCCTGTTCGTGAAGCATAAAAATATCTATCATATCTATGTCCAGTTCTGACAATGCTTTTTCAACACTTTTCTTTGCACCGTCAGAGGTGTACGCATATGATTTACTGGTTATTACGGGCCTTATACCGCTTAATTCCATAGCTTTTCGTATATACGGATATGTACCGTAAAGCTCTGCCGTATCAATAAAATTCACACCCAGTTCCAACGCTTTCTTTATTACAAGTGCCCCTTCATTTAGAGGCAAATTCACCTGCAATGGCCCTATGACGAGACCTCCAAAGCACAGCCTTGATACCTCCAGCCCTGTCATTCCAAGTTTTACACGCTCCATATTATATTACCCGCCTTTAATCTTTACTTAAAATAACCAGTATATCAGTCCAACATTAACATCTGATATTTTACATATAAATAATGTTAAATGCAAATCAAACTTATTATCGTTGCTTCAAAAACAGCCTCTGCGTGCTCTTCACTATCTATTTCAGAAAGGTATTTCTTCAATATAAATCTGTTTGGTACCTGAATTTATCATGCAAGCGACTTGCATCATGATAAACGTAATACAAGTTAGTTAGGACTTTGTATTACATAGCAATAGTCTTTTGTTGACATAGATTTGAAAGAGTGCTATTATTTTTTGTATTAAATGTGTAAAGTTATATAATAACTATTGTATAAATTGGAGTGATATTAAATGCTTAAAGTACATATTCTTACGGAAGACAGGGTTAGAAAACGCGGTCTGCTTGCGGAGCATGGACTATCCTTATGGATAGAAAAAAACGAAAAGGCAATACTTTTTGACACGGGCCAGTCTCCGGTATTTTTACATAATGCAAAAGCCATGGGGATTAAACTCGAAAATACAGATTATATAGTATTAAGCCACGGCCATTACGACCACTGCGGGGGATTGCAATATTTCCCTGAATCTGATAAAATTCCGGCAATCTATACTCATCCTGATGTTTTTCTTAAAAAATTTGCTTCCGGCGGTAGTGATGAATCAAAAAGAGATGTTGGAATACCATGGGATTTATCACGTTATGAATGGATAAAGGGACATATTACCTATACGAAAAAGCCTCTTACAATTGACAAAGGTATTGTTATTTCGGGAGAGATACCGCATACCAATACATTTGAAGAATTACCCGATAATTTTTTTGTTGAAAAGGATGGAAATCTTATCAATGACATAATGCTGGATGAACAATTCCTTATTATAGAGGATGATGACGGTAAAATAGCCATATTTCTGGGATGCAGTCATCCGGGTATAATTAACGGCATTGATCATGCCCGGAAGCTATTCCCCGATAAAACCATAAAACTCCTTGTAGCTGGTATGCATCTTGAAAACGTGAGTCATTCACGTCTTCAAATGACAATAAAACACATTATTGATGCTAATATTCAACTGGCAGTGCCATTACATTGTACCGGGTTTGAAGCAATGTGTGAAATAAACCGACACCTTGGCAACCGATGCCGTATCTGTACTGCAGGAGATACAATAATTATATAAGGAATGATAAAACAATAACTTCCCATTTTTGAAGCGGTTATTATTCTGTCATTCCTAAGCTTGAAAATTAACCGGAAACGGTACATTTGTCAATAGTTTTTAATCGCCCAGTCCGCTGCTTTTTTAACCATCGTCTGGTGGTTACTGTCAACCCTGTTTGTACCATGTGTCCTGCTGTTATAGAAATGAACGCAGAAGTGCCCGTCCATATTGTTTCCTTTGACAGCATCCAAATTAGTACCTTTGCCATATCCTCCGGAACGTCCGTATACTGTTTCGTATACCGGATATTTATCAAGCCCCGCATGAGGCATTCCATTCATAGATGCTGCAATTTTCGTTCCGTTTACATCAACAATTATTGCTCTTCTTGCCCAGCTCCATTCTCCGTTTTGAATACTTTTCATAATAGCCGTATCCTCTGCTGTAAGTGTTTCACAATCGGCATGGTTTGTTCCAAATGACCTTTTTATTTTGAAGCTCCGCCCGGTAGCAACATCATAAACGGTAGCAGTCATACCTTTTTTAAAAATATTTTCTACTCCACCAAACCAGGGTAACATATAATTATTCTGTTTTGCTGATACTGTGGAAGACGATAGACTTCTTGATGCTGTTACACTTTTTCTTCCCAGTAGCTTATCTATAAGTCCAAATGTACTCTTTCCCACTATGCCGTCCTGTACATATCCATATCTTTTTTGCAGGTTTATTACTGACTTTTCTGTAATATCACCGTAATAACCTGTTACATTCGCCCAGAAAAATCCAAGTTTCTTTAAATCAGCTTGCAGCGCTTCTACACCAATTCCTCTCATACCTTTTTTAAGCAATATCTTGGATTGTGTAACAGTATCAGAAGTCAGGCACCTTTTTATAAGAGATATAGTGTCAGGGCCTGCAACTCCATCCTGTTTATATCCAAAGCTCTTTTGAAGTTCCCTCACAGCTGCTTCCGTTAAATCCCCATAATATCCTGTTGCATTTGCATTCAGCAAACCAAGTTCAATTAAATCAATTTGGAGGGCCTTTACGGAATTCCCTCTCATCCCCTTCTTAAGTACTGTTGTGGCAGAAATGGAATCAACTCCTCTTGATATGTCATACATGCCTCTGCCTGTCAGCCTGTCAATAAGAGAATAGGTGCTTTTTCCAACCATTCCATCCTGAATATATCCATAATCTCCTTGAAGCTTGATTACAGTTGCTTCCGTCAGTTCTCCGAAATACCCTGTTGATTTATTTTTGAAATATCCTATACTTCTTAAATCATCCTGAAGGCTTCGTACCTGCTGACCGTACATTCCTTTCTGCAAAACCTGTAAAGCACCAGATACTGTGATGGAAGACAATATTATTCCTAAAAATACAACAATTGAAACAAAACAACAAGATTTTCTCTTTTTCATATGTACCCCCCTATAGAAATGAACATTATCATTAGTAATATATATTATAATAACATATTTTGTTTACATAATAAAGACACAAAATGTGGAAGTTTTATCCGTAATTTGCTTGAACGTTACTATTTACAACCACCTCTTAGCTCGAAGAATATTTTCCTGAAATAAACGCTACAAGTTCAAGTGGCTGTGAGTCATAAACATGCCTATTTATCATAAAATTATTTCATTCAATAGTATATCCTATCCTGCTTAAAAGAACTGCCATTTCTGCCCTTGTAATTTCCTTAAAGGGACGGAATGTCCCATCCGAATAGCCCTTAAAGATACCCTGCCTGCTCATACTTATAATGGAATCATAAGACCAGGAACAGCTTTCCTGTTCAACATCAGAAAAATATGGTTCACTTTCACCATCAGTTTCCTCTGTAAATTCGCCTGTTATAATTCTGTCAAGCATTACTGCAATTTCCTGCCTTGTTATCGGCCTGTCAGGTTCAAACAGCCTATCGCCCACACCCATTATTATTTCATTTTCAGCCGCCGTATTTATTTCTTTGACTGCCCAGTGTCCGTTTATATCATCAAACAACTGAATGTCTTCTTCCTTTATTTCAAACCCCAATATCCTCACAAATATGGCTGCGGTTTCAGCCCTCGTCAAACTCTCATTTGCTGCAAACCATTCGTCTGAATAACCATTCATCCAACTCATCAGTGATACATATACAATTTCATCCTGTGCCCAATGGCCTTCCACATCACTGTAATAACAGCCGTTCAGCCACATATTGAAAAAGTCCCAGGTTTCCTTTGTTTCCTGGCCAAGGCTCCAGCTGCCTGCCCCTTTTAAATCATATTTTTGAACAAGTTCAAGTTTTCTTTTTATTGACTCCTCATTTTCATACCATATATGATAGGTTCCAGCTGTCAATTGGTTACCGAACACTTTACAACCATCTTCCCATGTTTCTATACTTATAATTGCCTCAGGGGATTGTATATACTTGTCATAATTTATTTCAGCACCATACCTGTCTGCCATTACTTCAACATCGGTAAGGTTCATACCGTATCCCCCTGATTTTACGCCTTCTTTCCAGTATCTTCCGTATAACGGAATTCCCAGTACAATCTTTTCAGGGCTGACTCTTTTTAATGCATAATCTATTGAATCTTCTACAAATGAAATACTTGCTATCGGGCCTGAAATACTATTCTTACAATGTTCATCATAAGTCATAATCATTAAATAATCGCTGTATTCCGAAAGTGCCTTGTAGTCATAGGAACCATGCCAGCCTGTTACAAGATTCCTTGGATTTGCAGCAACTGCTACTGCTATTATACTGCCTTCAGGCAGATTCTCTCTTAAAAGCCTTATAAAATCGGTATAATTATCCCTGTCATCCTCAGTGACATTTTCTATATCCACATGGACCCCATCCAGATTATATTCCAAAACTGCTTGCGCTATATTTTGTGAAAGTACATGACGGTTATTAAGGGCTATTCTCCCGGCTTCCCTGTTCCAGTGGTTGCTGAGCAAAGGTACAACCTTTATTCCTTTATTATGCATAGTATTTATAAAATCCATATCAAGTTTATCTGTAATTTCAAGACTACCGTCACTTTTTATATCAAAATAGGAGGGCGATATCTCATCAAACCTACCTGCATTTTCAACATAACCAGAATACTCTTCAGGATCTCCAAAAAATATATATGACATGTTAAACTTGTATTCAACAGCATAAGATTCTGCGTGAGTTGACATAATTAAAACAATTATGAATAAAACCGATATTATTCTTGCCTTACTTATAAATTTCTTCCTGAATTTCTTCCCATACATATGGTAACCCCCCGTACTATACAATACAGTAAGTTATCATAAATTTCAACAGGCAGTTTATGTTAACTAATCAAGCAGTTCAAGCCCCATCCATTTCCTTAGTACTTCCGGAACTATTACACTCCCGTCCTCTTTTTGGAACTGCTCCGCTATGGCAGGTATCAACCTGCTTGTTGCAAGCCCTGATGCATTTAATGTGTGTACAAATTCAGTTTTTTTTGCACCCTTTCTTTTGAATCTTATATTACCTCGCCTTGCCTGATAATCTCTTGCGTTGGAAACTGAACTTATTTCCTTGTATTCGTTCATACTGGGTATCCAAACCTCTATGTCATATGTCTTTGCCATAGATGCACTGCAGTCACCTGCCGCAAGTTTGCTTACCCTGTAGTGGAGCCCCAAGCCACTTACAAGCCTTTCCGCCTTTTCAACAAGCTCCCTAAATGCACTGTCTGATTTTTCCGGAAGTGCATACTGCACCATTTCAACCTTATTGAACTGATGCCCTCTTATCATGCCCCTTTCCCCTGACCGGTAACTTCCCGCTTCTTTTCGGTAACAGGGAGTGTATGCAAAGTACTTCCTGGGAAGTTCATCACTGTCCATTATTTCATCACTATGGATATTTACTAGTGCAGTCTCAGCGGTTGGTAGAATAAACCGGCTGTGTGCAGTGTCTTCAGCCCCGGCTAAACGAAATACGTCTTCCTCAAATTTCGGGAACTGCCCTGCCGTATACCCACACCTGTACAAAAGAATATGCGGCGGAAGTATGAATTCATAACCATCCTTCAAATGCTCCTCAATGAAGTAGTTAAGAAGGGACCATTCAAGAAGTGCTCCATTTCCTTTATAAATCCAGAATCCATTTCCTCCAAGTTTAGAACCTCTTTTATAATCAATCAGGCCCAAATCTTCTACCAGTTCGATATGGTTTTTAGTCTTAAAATCAAACTCCGGTTTTTTTCCCCATTCACTTATTACACTGTTATTTTCCTTCCCTCCCGGTAAAACATCTTCATCAGGTATATTTGGTAGTTCGGACAGGAATTTTTCAATTTTTATTCCGAGTTCTTCTACTTTTTTATCTGTTTCCTTAATCGTTTCAGATATTTTTTTCATATCATCAATAACAGTTTTTATATCCTTTTTTTGTTTTTTTAAAACAGGTATTTTATCCGAAACTCTGTTTTTTTCCGCTTTCAGGTTTTCAGTCTCCGTAAGGAGGCCTCTTCTCTCTTTATCCCATTCCAGGAATTGAGTAAAATCGACCTGTAAGCCTCGTTTTAAAAGTGCCTCTTTTACCATATCCGTTTTATTTCTTACATCATTTATATCAATCATGCCTATCCCTTCATTTTTCCCTTTTAAATATTTTTCCCCTGTTTTTATCCAGTAAAAGCAGCAGTGGATAGCCAATACCGTAACATGCAACCGTCTGTCCCACCCCTACCCATAGCATGCTCATAATAAGGGGCAGCTCATATAAATAACTTATAATATATCCTATTACCACAGCGTTTATCAGTACGGGCGGCAGCGGGACAAGATATTTTCTTTCTTTTAATTTATACGAAAGGAATGCTGCTATAAGAGTCGCCAAACTGCCAAATATAATATCAATGATTCCGTTCGGCCCTAATATATTAGCCAGAAGACATCCGATAAATAGCCCTGGGATGGCTGCCGGTGTAAACATCGGTAAAACCGTAAGAGCCTCCGATATTCTGACCTGTATCTGTCCGTAACTGATGGGGGCAAGGACATAAGTCAAAACAGCATAAATAGCTGCAATAACGGCAGCCTCCGCTATAAATCTTGTTTTTTGGTTCATAATTACCTCCGGTTAATATTAATTATTTTCTGTCTTAATATACCATTAACCGGATTGTTTTGCAACACAATAGTTCCAAGTATATCACATTTCTATATTTACCATGTTACTATTCACAGCCCCCTGTTAGCTTGAAGAATATTTTCCTGAAATGAACGCTACAAGTTCAAGTGGCTGTAAGTTCAGCCTTACATGTCAAATCAAACTCGTTGAATGCTTAAAAATATAAC
>CAZANH010000125.1:0-5330 GCA_964486515.1 uncultured Eubacteriales bacterium | reverse complement strand
ACTCTACGGTATATTAACAGGAAAATGCTATGTGTTTACAAACCTTCCGGTAACAATTGTCATGGCACTTTCAACAAGTCTGATACCTGCAGTTTCAGGTATATTTGCCACAGGTAACATAAAAGCCGCAGAAGAAAAAATAAAACTGTCGATAATGATTACAATACTTATATGCCTGCCTGTATCATTTGGTTTATCCGCTCTTTCAAAACCGATTTTAACGATGATTTTCCCAAAATCTGCCGCGGGCAGCGAATTACTTGCATTAAGCAGTATAGCCATAGTTTTCATGGGGCTTACACAAACACTGTCAGGCATTCTCCAGGGTATAAATAAGGCATATGTTGCTGCAGCTGGAATTCTTGCTGGTGCATTGATAAAACTTATAATAAATTTCACACTTATACCTGTACCTTCAATAAACATAAAAGGGGCGGTGTTTGGAACAATTGCATGCTATATTACATCAACGCTCATAAACACAATTGCATTAAATAAAAATATCAGGTTGAAAATAATTCCCCTTAACCTTATAATTAAACCTGTAGTTATATCAGCACTGACTGGTATCTGGGCATATTGTTCTTATGAGCTTATGACAGGTATTACAGACAATAACATGTATTCCGTGGCAATTTCGGTTTTTACTTCCATACCGTTATATGGATTGCTTGTTATTTTATCAGGATGCATGGATATCAAAAAAATATTTTTATACCTGCCGGGTAGAAGAATAAGACGGATGTCCGGAGGTGGTAAAAAAACAGGGAGATGAAATAATGCTTAAAGAAAAATACGAATTTTCAGAACTTGTGGATATTATGGCATTTTTAAGAAGCAGTAAAGGGTGTCCGTGGGATAGGGAACAGACGCATGAAAGCCTTAAAACATATTTGCTTGAAGAAACATATGAAGTCTTGGAAACAATAGACAACAACGATAAAAAAAATATGCGCGAAGAACTCGGTGACCTTCTTTTGCAGGTACTTTTCCATTCACGAATTGCTGAGGAAAACGGGGATTTTGACATAAATGATGTTATAACTGATATAAGCAGAAAAATGATAATGAGGCACACTCATGTTTTTGGTAAGGACAAGGCCGATACCGCAGAAGAAGTTCTAGATAAATGGGAAGCTGCCAAAAAGAAGGAAAAGGGTATAGCAAAACACACAAATATTTTAAGGAATGTACCTAAAAACCTTCCTGCCCTCATGAGAAGTTACAAGGTACAACAAAAGGCTGCACAGGTCGGCTTCGATTGGGATAATGTAAAAGATGCTTTTAAAAAAGTATATGAGGAAATTAACGAATTGAATGATGTATATAGAAGTAAAAATGTGGAAAGAATAGTTGATGAAATGGGTGATGTATTTTTTGCACTTGTCAATGTATGCAGATTTTTGAATATACAACCGGAGTTTGCATTAAATCAGACAATCAACAAATTTATTGAAAGATTTGCCTATATTGAAAAGGAAAGTACAAAAAAAGGCCAGAAGCTTGAAACAATGAATCTTTATGAAATGGATAAACTTTGGAATGAAGCAAAAAGCAGTTTATAGCACACTTTATTCTGTAGTATCAATTTATTTAAAAAAGGAAGGAGTTATTTTATGAACAAAACCGAATTGATAACAAATATGGCAGAAAAAAGCAATATGTCTAAAAAGGACACAGAGCTTGCACTGAACGCTTTAATGGAAAGTATCGAGGATGTTCTCGCAAGAGGTGAAAAAGTACAGCTTGCAGGATTTGGTTCATTTGAGGTAAGGCAAAGGGCCGAAAGAACAGGAAGGAATCCACAGACAATGGCTGAAATAACAATTCCGGCCTCAAAAGTTCCTGTATTTCGTTCAGGAAGAACCTTTAAGGATATGGTAAACAAATAATAAAAATGAAGTGTTGAGCTTCATGATGTATATTATGTAAAGGGGGAAAATTGTATTGAGGCTTGATAAATATTTAAAAAATGCAAGGCTCATAAAAAGGCGGACACTAGCCAACCAGGCCTGTGAACAGGGACGCGTAAAACTAAACGGAAGGACTGCAAAACCGGGTGCACAGGTAAAAACAGGAGATATCCTGGAAATAAGGTTTGGAAGTAATATATCTACGGTAGAAATCACTGCTGTAAAAGAACATGTATCAAAAAATGGGGCTGCAGAAATGTATGTTAAAAAATCTTAAATCATATATTTCATAGTACATGCATATGTATAAATCATAATGTACTTTTTTGCGTAAAAATCGTACATGAAATATATACATAAAACAGGAGGCTCCGTATATGATTGAAGAAAAGAAGGTTTCAATGCCCAAAGTCCAAAATATCATACTTGAGAACAGGGAGAAACTGAACATTTCCGGGGTAATAGACGTTGAGAGTTTTGATGACCAATGCGTTGTTATTGACACGGATCTCGGCATTTTAATAGTAAAAGGTGATGACTTGCACATCAATAAACTTAATATTGATAATTCGGAACTTAACATTGAAGGGGATATTATCAGCTGCGAATATAGTGATAAAGGTGGTTCAAGTTCACGAGGCATGGGGTTTTTCAGCAGATTACTCAGATAAAATCAAGGCTGGTGAAATAACATGTCTGACTCTATTGGTTCACAGATTCATGTCTTTTTATATTCAGTTGCCGGAGGAATATTAATAGCCTTCATATACGATATATTCAGGTTAAAACGCCGTGCAGTGAAAACTGCTGCTGTATTTATATACCTTGAAGATATAGCTTTCTGGATGGTAGTAGCGGTAATAATGCTTGCTGTACTTTATTATGGGAATGAAGGTGAAATAAGGGGATATATTTTCCTTGCGGTAATTTTTGGAGTATTTATATATCTGCTGCTTTTAAGTAAAATTGTAATGAATGTATTTATGTTTATTTTAAAAATAATTTACAGGATTTTTTCTTTTGTAATAAATATTATGGTTTGGCCAATACGTGTTATTTTACGGTTTTTATCAATACCGGCCCGTGTAATCATGAGGTTCTCACATACCTGTATCAAAGCAGTCGGAAAGAAAAGTAGAACTTTAACAAGGATTGTTCATGGAAAAGCAGTAATGTGGAAGAGATCGATAAAAAATATTGTAAAAAAAATATAAAAAAAAGGATATTTAAATTTTATATAGAATATGTTTATATAAAATGTTAAGAGATTTAAGTGGGTTAACGTACAAAAGATAGGGGTTTTTAAGATGAACACAAGAAAAAGGCTTTTAAGGCCAGGGATAATTTTTTTAATTGGTTTCTTTATATATTTTTCATATGTGCTTGTAGATCAGCAAAAACTTTTAAATGCAAGATTACAAGATATTAAAAATTTAAAAAGTAATATAGCGGTTGAGACAGAACTCAATAAACAGCTCGAAGGTGAAATAGAAATGTTGGATAGTGACGAGTATATTGAAAAGATTGCAAGAGAAAAACTTGGAATGGTCAAAGATAATGAAAAAGTCTTTATAGATGTAAACAGATAATTAGTGAAATCAGATTGAAAAATAAAAATTATATTGAAAAAATAAAAAAAAGCTTGATAATTTGATTATACGATGCTATACTTTCTTAGTGACCTGATTAAGGGTTATTATATTGTAAATGTGAAATATTACTTGTGTGCTTACGCTTTTTGTGTCGGAGTGGCGGAACTGGCAGACGCACAGGACTTAAAATCCTGCGGGACTTACCTCCCGTACCGGTTCGATTCCGGTCTCCGGCACCAAAACAGGAGAATTACTCACAATTACAATATAACGAGACGCAAGATGTCCCTCACCTCTATAGGTGGACGGGTATTGATTAAGTTCTTCAGGCAGTGGGAATATCTCCTGCCTCGTAGAAAAATTGTGTTGTAATTGGCTAATGCAATTACTTCCGTTGTTACAATAAAAATAACTAACGGCGCGGGGTGGAGCAGTACGGTAGCTCGTCGGGCTCATAACCCGAAGGTCAGAGGTTCAAATCCTCTCCCCGCAACCAAGCGACGATCCCTGGGAACCAAGTGTTTCCGGGGATTGTTATTTTGTGGGAAATCGGATTTTTGGGGGTTAGTACCGTTAATAGTACCGTTAAACATTTTGAAAACCGCTTTAAATACCATTAAATAACAGCACCATCTTTCTTTTCCGATCATCCACGCTGTGTCCGTACATATTAAGAGAGGTCGACGGCTGCGCATGTCCTAACAGGTCTGCCACTGTATTTAAGTCGGCGCCCCGCTCCAATGCCCTTGTTGCATAGGTGTGCCGGGTAGCGTGGAAATTTGTATGCGAAAGACCGGCTTTTTTAATATGCCGTTTGAATATGTCTTCATAGGTACGTGGTTCTATGGGCTTGCCAAGTTCTGTACACAGGACGAAGCCCATTTCATTAAAGGATTCGTTCCCTGGAAACTTGAACTGCTCCTGCCATTCTTTTAGTTTTTTGAGCGCGTCAACCGCCTTATCGGGCAGATAAATTTTTCTTCTGCTCTTAGCTGTCTTTACCCTGCCTATCATAATAGCTGTCTTGTTTGTATCAGGTGTGCCCATATCAATAATCTCGTAATCGTCCTCAAATTTGTCCCCAAGCTTTTTCTGCCGCCGTAAGGACCTTTTGATGTAAATACTTTTATCGATAAAGTCAACCTCCGACCACATTAATCCCAGGAGTTCACCAATACGGATACCTGTATAAAGTGATATCAGGATTCCGGCAGCGAGTGGTTCCTCAGATTCAAGCAGAACTTCCTCCAGTCTTCTTTGCTCCTGGTCGGAAAGTACCCGCATTTCTCTTGGTTCAAGCTTTGGAAGTTTTATCGAGCGTACGGGATTCTTTACAATCATGTCATTATCTCTGGCCTGTTCCAGTGCAAGATGCAGCATGTTTCTTATGTTCTTCAGGGTTTTTGGCGACAATCCGCCTTCCCTGTTGTCCATCCGCTCTCCCCGGGCCTTGTCATTGAAGAACATCTGAAGGATTTTGGGTGTAAGGCTGCACAGCTTGGTATTACCGATTTTAGGGGTTATATGAGCCCGTATATATGTCTCGTAACTTATATAGGTTGACTGTCTGATTATAGGCATTGAGTAAGTATCAAGCCATTCAGAGAGCCAGTCGGCAAGTGTCAATCTGCTTGGTTCCACATAAGTTTTGTTTATGATTTCAGAACAGATCTTGTTCAGCCGGCTTCTGACATCGTTGTAATCGGTGCCATAAATACTTTTATGCTTTCCATCGTAATAATACTGTCCTTCCCACATACCGTTTGACCGGTGCCTCATATATCCTGTACCTTTTAATTTCTTATTCATTATTCAACATTCCTTT
>CAZANH010000124.1:0-30492 GCA_964486515.1 uncultured Eubacteriales bacterium | reverse complement strand
TAATTTTAAGTTCCTCTAAAAAGTATGCACACCCCGATGCATTTTGCCTTATATTCCTATTCCAAAAGTAAAAAATAAGTGGAATTTTACTCAATCATTAATTCCTTATACGCCGAAAAGCCCTTATATCAAGAGCTTTCCATTTTATCAAAGTTATTATTTTTTATGGTGGGCCTTCAGGGACTCGAACCCCGGACCAACCGGTTATGAGCCGGTTGCTCTAACCAACTGAGCTAAAGGCCCTCGTGGCTCCTCAAGCAGGACTCGAACCTGCGACCCTGCGGTTAACAGCCGCATGCTCTACCAGCTGAGCTATTGAGGAATAAATTTAACACAACGTATATTATACTCACTCATTCATATAAGGTCAATACCTTTTTTTGATTTTCCCATTTTTTATTCATGTATTTCATGGATAAAAGAATGGGGAAACTTAAAATTAATCCAGATAATCTTTAAGTTTCTTGCTCCTGCTGGGATGTCTCAATTTTCTTAATGCCTTTGCCTCTATCTGTCTTATTCTCTCCCTTGTGACGTTGAACTCTCTTCCCACTTCCTCAAGCGTCCTGGCTCTTCCGTCATCCAAACCGAATCTCAGTTTCAATACCTTTTCTTCTCTAGGTGTAAGAGTATCAAGAACTCCTATCAACTGTTCCTTCAAAAGTGCAAATGCAGCAGCTTCGGCTGGTGCCAAAGCATCATCATCAGGTATAAAATCACCAAGATGGCTATCTTCCTCTTCTCCAATCGGTGTTTCAAGAGATACAGGTTCCTGTGATATCTTCATTATTTCACGTACCTTTTCAACAGGCATATTCATTTCAACTGCAATTTCTTCAGGACGTGGTTCTCTGCCTTTTTCCTGCAGTAACTGGCGTGAAACCCTTATAAGTTTATTTATTGTTTCTACCATATGAACAGGTATTCTTATTGTTCTTGCCTGATCTGCTATTGCTCTTGTGATTGCCTGTCTTATCCACCAGGTTGCATATGTGCTGAATTTATATCCTTTTGTATAATCAAACTTTTCCACAGCCTTTATAAGTCCCAGGTTTCCTTCCTGTATAAGGTCCAGGAACAACATTCCCCTTCCCACATACCTTTTTGCTATACTCACTACAAGCCTGAGATTGGCTTCTGCAAGTTTTCTTTTTGCCTCAGAATCACCTGCCTCCATCCTCTTGGCAAGCATTACTTCTTCTTCAGCAGTGAGAAGCGGAACTTTGCCTATTTCCTTAAGATACATTCTTACAGGATCATCAATACTGACTCCTTCAGGTATAGAAAGATCCAATTCCTCTTCTTCTACCTCTATATCCTCAAATTCTTCCTCAATATCACCTATAACATCAATTCCCATATTTTCAATAGTTTCATATATTTTTTCAATCTGGTCGGGGTCAAGTTCAATTTCTTCAAAAGCATCCATTATCTCCTTATAAGTAAGCATACCTTTTAATTTACCCTTTGCTACGAGATTTTTCAAAATGCTTTTTCTAACTTCGTTACTTACTTTCATACGAGGTACCTCCTTTCATTTACCAATATTTTCATGCATGTTTTCTTTCCTTTATAATAACTGTAAGTTTTCTTAATTCGCTTTTTAATTTTTCAGCATCTCCCTCTGCTAAATCATGTCTTTTATTTAAAATATCTATAATTTCATTCTGTCTGCTTTGAATTCTGTATGTTTCAAGGCTTTTAATCTTATCTTCAACTGCTCTCTTAATGTCATCGCAGTGACAATCCTGCTCAATTATACGTACAAAATCTCCTATATCCTCCTGTTTAATTATATTCAATAATTCCGCTATTCCTACATAAATATTATTTCCCAGCTTTTCCAGCAGTATCCTTGCTATTTCCCTGTTTTTTTCATTAGAAAAAATATTTATTCCAATTTTATCTCTCATTTTATAATAAACACTGTTTTCCATACATAACAGCACTAACAACATTCTTTCATCATGTATTATCTTATCGCTATAAGTGCTTGTACTCAAGCCTTTTACAGGTATTTCCGCCTGTTTGTTTTTAAACATCCTTCTTTTTTTATTCATATCTTTCCTTATATGTTTATTTGTTTCAGCAGTCAGCGACTGTTCGGAAACATCATATTCTTTTGCAATTTTCCTTATATACAGTTCTCTTTCAATAGTGTTATCAATTTTACCCAGTATACCTGCTGCTTTATTCAAAAAATTGATTTTATCGTCAGTATTTCCTGCCTTTATCCCTGTTTTAAGTTTCAATATTTTGTATTCTGGTAGAGACAATGCATTATCAATCAGTGTTTTATACTTATCAACTCCATATTTTTTAACATATTCGTCAGGGTCCTTAACTTCCTCCATTACAAGTACTTTTACGCTGCACCCTGTTTCTTTCAGTATATCCAACCCTCTTAATGCAGCCTTTTGCCCTGACATATCTGCATCAAATGAAATAATAACTTCCTCGGCATATCTTTTTATAAGCCTTGCCTGAGCCTCTGTAAGTGCAGTTCCAAGCGGTGCTGCTACATTTGATACCCCATACTGGTTAAGTGATATTACATCCATATACCCTTCAACAATTATAAGTCTTTTATTATTTGAGCTTTTCGCAAAATTAAAGGCATATAAATTTTTCCCCTTGCTGTAAACTATAGTTTCAGGGGAGTTAACATATTTTGGCCCCTCGGAACTTTTTATTAAACGCCCGCCAAATGCAATTACATTACCACGTACATCAAATATTGGAAACATTATTCTCTGTCTGAACCTATCATAAAAGCCGCTTTTATTTCCAGAAATAACAAGTCCGCTTTTTGATATAATATCCTGTTCAAACCCCTTGTCAAGTAAATATCCGTTTAATTTGTCCCAACTATCCAATGACCATCCAAGTCCAAATCTTCTTGTTGTTTTTTCACTAATTCCACGTTTGTTTAAATATTTCCTTGCCTCAGCTCCTTCACTTGACATAAGCTTATTATAAAAAAATCTTGCTGCTTCTTTATTAATTTTAAATAATAAATCTTTTGTTTTTACCTTTTCCTGTTCTTCCCTTCCATTACTCTCAGGTATATTAATATTGGCTCTTTCAGCTAAAAACTTAATAGCTTCAATGAAATCAAGTTTTTCTATATTCATAATAAAATGAATTACATTTCCTCCCTTTCCGCATCCAAAACAATAAAATATTTGCTTTGATGGTACTACACTGAATGAGGGAGTCTTCTCCTTATGAAAAGGGCATAAACCAAAATAATCCTTACCCTTTTTTTCAAGCTTTACATATTCTGATACAACTGAAACTATATCATTACTAATTAATATCTCCTCTATAAGTTCTGGAGAATATTTATTATACATATATTTCTTTTTTTCAGATCCTTTCTTTGCATATTAATTTCATTAATTATTTGTTCGACATAATTATTAATAATCCTTCTTTTTTAATAATTTAAATTTAAATAAAGATGAGTTATATTTGAAAAACTTTCTCTAATTCACGAAAAAACTTGAATTTCAGGTGATACTGATTAACTCCATGATTCCGGTATGAATATATCATTAAATTTTTTAACAGCATATGTATCTGTCATACCGGCCACATAATCACAAACAACCCTGTCTATATCCTCTGTTTCAAGCATTTTTGAATATTCTTCCGGAAGAATTTCCGGGGATTTTATTAAATAACTGTATAATTGCCTTATTATGTTCTGGGCTTTTTTTTCATCTTTCTTGGCAGCAGAATCTATATAAACATTTTCAAACATAAAGTTTCTAAGTTCGTCCATTGCATAATCGAATTCAGTATTCATAGTAATTGTATCTTTATTTATGCTGTTTTCTATAATATTCACAACCATGTTGTTAATTCTGTCTCTTGTAGTTAATCCAAGTACTTTCAAGCACTCCTTCGGAAGCTCATTTTCAGATATAACCTTTCCCCGTATGGCATCATCTATATCATGGTTTATGTAGGCTATTCTGTCGGCGTATTTTATTATCTGCCCCTCAAGTGTAGCTGCCATATTACTTCCGGTGTGATTTCCTATACCATCCCTTACTTCCCATGTCAAATTCAGCCCGTTCTTAGGTTCAAGCACGTCAACAACCCTGAGGCTTTGTTCATAATGTTTAAATCCGTGAGGACAAATAGAATCAAGTACCTGTTCACCGGAATGCCCAAAGGGTGTATGCCCTAAATCATGCCCCAGTGCAATTGCTTCCGTAAGGTCTTCATTAAGCCTGAGGCTCCTTGCAATTGTTCTTCCAATCTGAGAAACTTCAAGTGTATGTGTAAGCCTTGTTATGTAATGATCACCTTCCGGAGATATAAACACCTGTGTTTTATGCTTAAGCCTCCTGAAAGCCTTTGAATAAATAATCCTGTCCTTGTCCCTTTGATAATCCGTCCTTATATCACATTTTATTTCAGTCTGCCGCCTTCCTTTGGTGTTTTTACTCAGTTGTGCAAATGGTGACAGGATTTTCTCCTCAAGTTTTTCAGTTTGCTCACGTATAAGCATTTTTTATCCTTTCCTTTATCAGAAAATTTTAATACTTTCATAGGAGTATTATATAAAAAAATAACTTAAAATACAATGTTTCCAAATTGTGAATTACCGAATCATAAGTTGTTTTTGTTACTATTTACAGACATTCTCATCTTCTTGAAGAAATATTTTCATGAAATACATAACGAAAGGTTCTTAGCTGAACTTACAGCCACTTGAACTTGTAGCGTTCATTTCAGGAAAATATTCTTCAAGAATTAAAAATACATTGAAGATATAATATTACTATATTCCAAGCATATCATCAATTATAAATGGCAACCCTATTGGTGTAACAGTATTTAAGCTGAGTTTATCCAGTATATCCTCAACATATTCCCTGTAACATGACAAATTATTTATTTTTGTTTCCTCAATTACTTTGTTACCAATTTTCTTTACAATTTTAATTCCAAACACTTTCCTGCCATTAATCTCTCCCTCATCACTACAGACCCCCTCCGTCATATAGTATTCCAATTCAAAGTGATTTCCCGGATTGTTTTCCTGTGAAATAACCTCTGATTTTTTCTTAAGTCTTTCACTTACCATAATTCAATGCCCCCATTCCTGTTTTTTTATTTGTTCTTAAAAAGCACAGATTATTATATATTATTGCCCTGTTTATTCATATAAAAGAATTTCTCCTTTTATATCTACAATATCGCCATATTCGACACTCTTTTGCAAATTGGTAAACTTTAATTGTTGCCGTCAATGATATGTTATGTTAACATAAGTTCAAAGGGGGTTATATTTAGATATGCAATCAAATTCAAAGAAAAATATTAAGAAAATAGTAAATAGTTTTAAAAATCTTGGTAAACTGCCAAAAGCAATAATAAGATATGGAACACTGGCATCTCTGATATTATTTGCAGCAGGTACCGCTTTATTTGTATATAACAGTACATGGTCAAGATACAGTGTCTATAACGAATTTATATCCATGTCAATAGTCAAGTGCAGTTTCACTATATTAGCCGAGGCTGTTATAGGCGGTCTTTTAATTGACTTTATTCTAGGTAATAAAACATAATATCCTATTTATTTTTTATATGCGTTATCTTGTTTTCTTCATCTACAAATACAACAACAGGAACATATGATTTTGCCTCATCTGCATCAAATAATGCATACGATATAATAATAACCAGGTCATCGGCCTGTACAAGCCTTGCAGCCGCTCCATTCAAACAGATTGAACCCTTTCCCCTTTCCCCCGGTATAGCATAAGTTTCAAACCTGTTACCATTGTTAATATTTAAAACATGGACTTTTTCATTTTTTAAAATACCGGCTTTGTCCATAAGTTCTTCATCTATTGTTATGCTTCCCATATAATTCAAATTTGAATCAGTAACTCTAGCCCTGTGTATTTTTGATTTCATAAGCGTAACAAACATTTAATCCACCTCCATAATTATATTGTCTATAAGTCTTACATTTCCAACATAAGCTGCTATTGCAAGCAATATTCTTCCTTTTATAACTGATATGTTTTCAAGTGTATCCGTATCAACTGCTTCTATGTACTGAGGTTTTATTAATGCTGATTTATCAAGTATATTTTTTATCTCCCGTATTATTTCAGTAACATCTCTTTCTCCATCTTTTATTTTATTTTCCGCTTCAAACAGTGCCCTGCTTATTAAAACTGAAGCTTTTCTCTCTTCACTTTTGAGGTATATATTTCTCGAACTCATTGCAAGGCCGTCTTTCTCCCTTATAATGGGACACACAACGATATTTGCATCAATATTAAGGTCTTTAACCATTCTTCTAATTACAATAAACTGCTGTGCATCCTTCTGCCCGAAATACGCATTATCCGGCCTTATTATATTCAACAGTTTTAAAACTATTGTACAAACACCGTCAAAATGTCCTGGCCTATACTTTCCACACAGTTTTTCCGTCAACTCTTTAACAATTACTTTTGTTTTAAAACCATCAGGATATATTTCTTCAACAGAAGGTGTAAATATTATATCCACATCATTGTCCCTTGCTATTCCAATATCTCTTTCCATATTTCTTGGATAACGGTCATAATCCTCAATTTCTCCAAATTGAGTTGGATTGACAAATATACTTGCTATTGTAATGTCGTTATTAAGTAATGATGTCTTTATAAGAGATATATGCCCTTCATGAAAGTATCCCATTGTTGGCACAAATCCTATTTTGCACTCTTTTTCCCTATATGTTCTTACAGCTTCCCTTATTTCCTTTACAGAAGATATTATCCTCATCTTATTATAATTTCCCTTACTCTTTAATTTTATTTATTCCACCTTTTACATATTTGTAATAGCTTCTATAACTTCATTATCTATTACAAATGAGTTTTCCTTTTTCGGAAATATTCCTCTTTCAACTTCATCCATATAAGTTTTTACTGCATTTTCTATCGATGTACCTGTATCAGCATACCTTTTAACATGCTTTGGAACAAAATCCCGGAATAATCCCGTCATATCCTGCGTAACCAATATCTGTCCGTCACAACCCTCACCCGAACCTATTCCAATAACAGGAATTTCTAGTTTTTGCCTTATAACATCCGCAAGAAGATACGGTATACATTCAAGTACAATTGAAAATACTCCGGCATCTTGAAGCAGCAAAGCATCCCTTAATATTTTTTCAGCCACGTCTCTTGTCTTTCCCTGTGCAATATGCCCTCCAAAAAGGTTTACTGATTGTGGTGTATAACCAAGATGCCCCATTATTGGTATTCCCGAATCAATTATAGCTTTAATTTGTTCAATAACCGCTTCTCCACCCTCTAACTTTACAGCCGAACATCCACCTTCACTAAGAAGCCTTCCTGCATTTTTTACACTCTCATATTTTCCCGTGTGATACGATAAAAAAGGCATATCTCCGATTACCATAGCCCTTTCGGCAGCTCTTGCCACCGGCTTTATGTGATGTATCATATCATCCATTGTTACCTTTATCGTATCCTCATATCCCAGCACCACCATACCCAGTGAATCACCTACAAGTATTGCATCTATTCCGCATTTATCAAGGATCTTAGCCGTAGGATAATCATAAGCTGTTAACATTTTTATCTTTTTACCCTGCCTTTTGGCATTTAAAAAACTTCTTACCGTAAATTTTTTATCAACCACAATAACACCTCCAAATCATATAAAAAAACCGATTTCTTAAAGAGACCGGTTTTTCATATATAATATGCTCATTAACTTAACCAATATACTGATTAAATTAAATATTACTATCGACCTGTCTCTGTCCAGTTTCAAGGATCAAAGCAGTAACTTTATTCTTTTTTCCATTACATACCTGATATTATCACATATCTGCTTTTTTATCAAGTGTTTTACAACTCTTCTAACTCTTCTTAATGCGCATGTACCCTTTTCTTCATACTGTACTGCTTCCACATCATCCACAAAGGGCTTGCAACAAAGAGCGATGAATAGGTCCCACTCACAAGTCCTACAATAAGGGGCAGTGTAAATTCCTTCAATGATGAAATATTATTTACAGCTGCAAATATATATACCGTTAAAATAGTAATAAGGGTAGTAAGCAAAGTATTTGCAGACCTTGAAATTGTCTGAAGGACACTTCTGTTAACGAGTTCTTTTGTTGAACCTTTTTTAAAATGCCCTGTGTTTTCTCTTATCCTGTCATAAATAATAATCGTGTCATTCATTGAATATCCAAGTATGGTAAGAACTGCAGCTACAAAGGCCTCATTCAGTGGTATTCTGAATAGCGAATAAACGGACAACATGACAAGTGCATCATGCAGCAGTGCAGCTATTGCCATAAGCGCTGCAGCCAAGCCTGACATTACACTGAACCTCCACCATACATAAATAATTATCAGAATCGAAGCAATAAGCACAGCTGTAAGCCCTTTGTTCATAAGTTCCTTTCCAATAAAAGGGGCTACGCTTTTATCATCTTTTTGCACCTGAGGGCTTACTCCAAACTCCTGTTCAAGAATTTCATAAACCCTGTTCAGTTCATCAGCTGTAAGAGTTTCTTCACTTGAAACTTTTAATACCAGCATATCTATTCTATCATTAGGATTTTCGGGGTTATTGGTTTCCGATTTTTGTGCAGAAATACTTTTACCAAGGCTGCTGCTTAATACACTGCTTATATTATTTGTATCAAATTCACTATTTTGCATCTCTATTTTTATTATTGTTCCACCCTGGAACTGTATATCGAGCTCAAGCCCGTTAACAAAGAATCCAACCAATCCTGCTACAATAATCAAAACCGATATAATAAAGAAATAATATCTCTTTCCCATTAAATCAATCATTTGCCTTCACCTCCCCATATCCGTAAAGCCACTTGTTTTTAAATACACCTACATTTGAAATTGATTCCAGCATTATTCTTGATGCAAGTACTGCTGTAAAGAAACTCAGTATTACTCCAATAAACAGTGTAGCTGCAAACCCTTTTATCGGGCCTGACCCAAGTTTGTACAAAACTGCTGCTGTTATCATTGTTGTAACATTAGCGTCAAGTATTGCTTTAAATGCCCTCCTGAATCCTGAATCTATAGAAGTACGGAGAGTTTTACCTGTTTTCAGCTCTTCCTTTATGCGCTCAAAAATGATTACATTTGCATCCACACCCATACCTATTGTCAGTATGATTCCGGCAATTCCCGGAAGAGTAAGAGTTACTCCAAGCCATGATATAATAAGGAGTTCAAATGAAATAAGCCCTATAAGGGCAACGTTTGCAATAAGCCCGGGCAGCCTGTACCTTAAAATCATATAAATGAACACAAGAATGAATGCAACTATACCCGCATTGATTGCCACATTGAGGGCTCCTTCACCCAGCAGCGGAGTTATGCGGTCAAATTGCTTGTACACCATCCTGAACGGCAGAGCACCTGATCTGATTTTTGCAGCAAGATCTCCTGCTTCTTTCGCATCCCTCTGCCCTGTTATTATTGCATCTCCTCCTGTAATAACATCATTAACAGTAGGAGCTGTAATAAGCTGCTCGTCCATAAATATTGCAATCTTTTTACCCACCAGTTCTGCTGTTGCGTCAGCAAAACTTTTTGCACCTTCCGTATACAACTTAAGTGTTACCACAACTTCACCTGTCTGCGGATTCGTTTCAACTCCTGCATCTTCAACCTGAGATCCATGTACAACTATTTCACCTGTTGGCAAGTAGTTTTTCTGTCCATTTGGAAGATAACCCTCATATTTTTCTTCATCTACTCTCTGAAAGGTCAAAAGTGCAGTTTCCCCAATCTCTTCCATTGTCTCATCAACTGCCTCCTGGGAATCCAGTTCATTTTCACCCTGTTTATACGGTATTTCGAGAAGTATTCTCCCCTTGTCCTGTTCAATTGTTATGTTTCTGTCAAAAATATTTCTTCTGTCAAGCCTCAACATCATAATGTGCTTTGCCGTTTCAAGTTCCTTTAATGTTGGTTTTTCTCCTTCCGGTAGGTCGGGATAAAGTGTTGTCCCAATTCCTCCTTTTATGTCAATACCTTTTCTTATATCCTTAACACTTGTTATGCCAATTCCTGGTACTCCATTAAAACAGAGGTAAACAAACAATCCAATAACAAGTATTACCAGAAAAAATGCTGAACTGCCTCTCCTTTTCAATTATATTCCTCCTTCTAACTGGTAAATTTACCTTTCACAGTTTTGGTTTGCAACCGTACACGAAGTTTTACATGCGGATTGGCATGAGGTTTGGCATTCTCCACATCCGGCATTTTTCAAATCTTTTTTTAACACTGACCCGCTTATAGTTTTAATATGCTTCATCAATTCAGACCTCCATAAATTTTTCTACCGTCAGATTATAGCATATTAGAATTAAATTGAAAAGGTATTTTATGAATTTCTCCCTTGCTGTTTCACTCAATCTGTATTATAATTTCGGGAAGTACTTAGAATTTAGATGAACTATTGAGGTATAGCGTGGATTTTATTCAAAACTTGGATTTTACAGTCATTCAATGGATATTTGTAATTCTTGCCGCATTGGCAGTGGGACTTGCAAAGGCTGGTATAAGTGGGATAGTCATGGTTGTGATTCCTCTTCTTGCAGGTATTTTTGGTGGAAAGGAATCTACAGGAGTGCTGCTGCCTATGTTGATTACAGGAGATATATTTGCTGTCTGGTACTATCACCGGCATGCTGACTGGAAAAATATAAAAAAATTACTGCCTTGGACTTTGACAGGCATAGCCTTAGGAGCGGTTACCGGAACATACATAAACGACTCCCAGTTTAAAATGCTGATTGGTATACTGATTCTGATATGTCTTATTTTACTTATCTATTTAGGAAAAAAAGGCGATGAATCTATAGTTCCGAAAAAGCCTTACATCTCAATCATATCAGGAGTAATCGCAGGATTTGCAACCATGATAGGTAATGCTGCCGGGCCTATTTTCAGTATCTATTTACTGGCTTCGGGGTTTAAAAAAAATAAGTTTATGGGTACCACCGCTTGGTTCTTCTTCATTGTCAATATTACCAAATTACCTTTACAGATATTCGTGTGGGAAAACATAACCGGGCACACAGCACTTATCACATTGTCTATGTTGCCCTTCATAGCTATCGGAGCTCTCATCGGATTCAAAATTGTAAAAATAATCAACGAAAAGCCTTTCAGATATTTAATTCTTTGTATGACTGCTATTTCAGCTATCCGCCTGCTAATATAAAAGATTACTGTGCATTTTCCATGCCCTTGTTGAGTCAGATAAACTGCTTACACGGGACAGTGGATTTTACAGGTACATATTTCACTGATCTTAAAACGAATCAGGTATTTAGCTGAATTCAAAATTTGTGTTTTACATTATGCCTGACCCTTTTGTATCTCTTATTACCTGTACCAGGTCCCAGTATTCCTCCTATTGCTCCTGTAAGTGCTCCTATCACTGCCATGGTAATTACATATCTGTCTATACTGAAATCCTTAAATATAATACTGCTTAAAAAATATAAAATCAAAACATAGACAAAGCCTGTTATACTTCCGCTTAACCAGCCTTTCTCTCCTGTGTTTCCTGTTACAATCAATCCTGCCATAAAAATACTTGCTATAGTAGTAACTAATACAACCGGTGTAATCAACTTCTGAGGAAAAGCTACATAAGTCAATATCAAGGCAAATACAGCAAATATGGGAATGGTAATAAGAAAAGAAACTCCGATTCCTTTTAGTAAAACTTTCAGGCTGAATTGATTGTTCTGGTTTTTTTTATTTTTTACATCATAAGCTGATATCATATCGCACCTCCAAAAATATTTATGGGATGTCCCCTATAAATATTTTATTGAAGTGCTTTACTGCTTAGAACAAAAAAAAGCAGCTTATTAATGCTGCTTTTTATCAGTTCGAAAAATTCAACTTAAAGTTATGCTTCCAATGGTTTTTCAACTTCTTTTACAGCCCATTTCTTTATAACAACTCTTGTTTTTTCAACACCTGTTTCAACAGTGAGTTCATCATCTTTGATGTTGATAACCTTTCCTGCTATTCCGCCTATTGTGATAATGTTTTCACCTGTTGTCAGAGCGTCAATCATTTCCCTTGTCTTTTTTTCCCGCTTTTTCTGCGGCATAAATATGAGAAGATACATTGCACCAATCATAATTATAAAGGGCAGAAGCAACGAAAATATATTTCCCGTTTGGTTAGGATCCATGTCTATCCTCCTTATTTTATATTAAATGCAAATGCAGTTAAAACTTAGAGCAATATGCATTTTTAACTTATTAAATCTTCCTCTGCAAGCTTATATATAACCGTACTTTTTAAAAAACCTGTTTCGGAAATCCAAAAGCCTGTCTTCTATTATAGCCTGTCTTATGTTTTTCATCAAGTCTAATATGAATTTTAAATTGTGCCATGTTGTAAGTCTTAATCCAAGCATCTCATTCACACTCAACAGGTGCCTTATGTATGCCCTTGAAAAATTCCTGCAGGCATAGCAGTCACATTCAGGATCTATGGGTGTAAAATCTCTGCTGTATTTTGCATCCCTTACTATTATCCTTCCTGATGACGTGAAAACCGTACCATTTCTTCCCAGCCTTGTCGGCATAACACAATCAAACATATCAATACCTCTTAATACTCCTTCAATAAGATAATCCGGGCTTCCCACCCCCATTAGGTATCTTGGCTTGTTCTCAGGAAGATAAGGTACTGTGTATTCAAGAACATCGTACATTTCTTCTTTCGGCTCACCAACACTCAACCCCCCGATTGCATAACCAGGAAAACCAATTTCAAGGATATCCATCGTACTTCCTATTCTAAGTTCCTTATGCATTCCTCCCTGAATTATACCGAATAAAGCCTGTTTTTCTGTATTATTATGTACATTTTTACATCTTTTCGCCCATTCCGTTGTCCTTCTTACTGCTTTTTCAGCATATTCAAAATCACTCGGATAAGGTATGCATTCATCAAAAGCCATCATTATATCTGCGCCAAGTGCATTTTGAATTTCAACAGCTTTTTCTGGTGTTATAAAATGCTTTGAACCGTCAATATGTGAACGGAAACTGACACCGTCATCCTTGATATCCCTGAGTCCACTCATGCTGAAAACCTGATAACCTCCGCTGTCGGTAAGTACAGGCCTGTCCCAGTTCATAAATTTATGCAGTCCTCCGGCTTCCTTTATAATCTCATGGCCGGGCCTTAAAAAAAGATGATATGTGTTGCTTAATATTATTTCAGCACCAATCTGTCTAAGCTCATCAGGAGACATCCCCTTTACCGATGCCTGTGTTCCTACAGGCATAAACGCAGGAGTATCAAAACTTCCATGGGGTGTATGGATACGTCCAAGCCTTGCCCCGGTCTGGCCGCATTTTTTTATAAGCTCATATCGTATTGCTTCCAATCACAAATCTCCTTATATCTTTAATAATATATCAGTTATAATATGAACATTGCATCACCAAAGCTGTAAAATCTGTATTCTCTGCCTATAGCTTCCTTATAGGCAGAAAATATAAGCGGCCTGTCTGCAAATGCACATACCAGCATTAAAAGTGAGGAACGCGGCAGGTGAAAATTTGTTATCAGAGCATCTACCGTTTTAAATTTATATCCCGGGTATATGAAAATATCTGTCCATCCTCTGTAGGGCGTGATTTCTCCTTTTTCCCCGGAAGCCGCCTCAATTGCCCTGCAGCTTGTGGTACCTGTTGCTATTACCCTTTTGCCAAGTTTTTTAGCAGTATTTATTTTTTTACATGCCTGTTCATTCATAATGAAATATTCAGGATGCATCTTATGGTCTTCAACATTTTCCTCCTTTACAGGCCTGAAAGTCCCAATACCTACATGAAGTGTAATAAAAGCAAATATCACTCCTTTTTCCTTGAGACGATTTATCATTTCATCAGTAAAATGAAGGCCTGCAGTAGGCGCAGCAGCCGAACCCTTGTTTTTTGAATAAACTGTCTGGTATCTTGTAATATCAGGAGGTGTTTTTTTTATATAAGGCGGAATAGGAATATTGCCTATGTCCTGGAGTATATCCTCAAAAACCCCTTCATATTTAAATTCAACAATCCTGTTTCCTTCTTCCATTATATCCATGACCTCTGCACTCAGTCTATCATCGCCAAATACAAAAACAGCACCTTTTTTGGCCCTTTTGCCTGGTTTCAGCATTACCTCCCAGACATCACCCTCTATTCTATTCAACAATAAAAACTCAATTTTGCCTCCGGATACAATCTTTTTGCCATAAAGCCGTACCGGGATAACCTTTGTATCATTCAAAACAATACAATCACCATCATTTATGTATTCATCAAGATTTTTAAAATATCTATGCTCAAACCTTCCCTTAGCCCTATCAATTACCATAAGCCTTGACATATTTCTTTTTTTTGCAGGTTCCTGTGCTATAAGCTCCTCAGGAAGATAATAATCGAATTCCTCCACCTTCATAATTGTTACTCCACCCTTGTTCCTTTGAAGTAGTACGTAAGAATCTGTTCATATGTAAATCCTTCCTGTGCCATACCTTTTGCACCTTCCTGGCTCATTCCAACAGCATGTCCCCAACCTTTCCCTGTAAAAACATACCTTTCCGGTATTATCGGAACATATCTACTGTTATTATTTGCACCTATTACCGTAATATTCTTCGAATTGATACTGCTTATGTCTTTAATACCCTTCGAAGTAACAATTTTTAGACCTCTTAATTGAACCGTTGATTTTTCAGTTAACCCTGCCACAGAAACATCCGAATCACTGGTTATATTATACCACTGGCTGTAAAGAGAACCAAACATATTACGGCATTTTTCCTTTTCAAATACAATATCCTCATGGCTTCCCTGTACTTCAACCCTTACAGCCCTTCCGCTGTCAGACCTTTCTGTTATTCTTATTCCTAATATATCCCCCGGGTTATATCCTTTTGCCTCTAAATCTGATTTTATCTCACTGCTGGTATATTCTTTATGCCAGTAATAATTCCACGAATTACCTTTTTCATATTTGTCCTCTACACTTGTTAGGTATGGATAATTACCTGCCCATACATTTTCACAGTTTTCCGTCCTGCCTCCGCTTGAACTGAAATAATATACGCGTGCCGGTTTATGTTCATACAAAACCAGCTTGCCCCTGGTATCATCCACAGCTTTGTTTGTTTCGGGTTCTTCACATGAAAATCCCTTGTAAACCTGTGAACTGCTCGTATTGCAAAGGTTGAAATCCAGTGGTTCATACTTGTTTATATTTCGCACAGCATATGTCCTTGCAGCAACGGCCTGAGCCTTTAAAGCCTCGGGATGGGCTGAAATTTCGATTTCGCATGGCACAACCCCATAAAGGTACTGTTCCAACGGTAAAATATTTATAACCGTCATGTCACTTTCGCCATATCTTCTTATTTCTGCACATCCTCTGTATTCTGATCCATTAATACTGAAAATGCTGGGACTATTTTTATTTCCCGGTTTTATCCGCAATATTCCCGAATTATTTGCATACAGGAAGAGTATATTGTTTTTGTCCGACATAATCACAATATTCCTGCCTGACGGATTAATAACAACATATGTCCCCTCTCCCAGTTTCTTTTTAAGAATTTCCGCAATATCAGATAAAGCATCATCTTTTGAGGTGTAGAAACCTGTCCACACCTGCCAGTCTCCTGTATATACCGGATAAGCCTCAATCCCTTTGCTGTTTATTTCAATTGCCCTGGCTAAAGCGGTATTATAATCTTTAAAGCCTTCTCCTGTTTTTACATGGTATGGTCCAATTTTCTCCCCGCCGCTTCCTGTTTCCGATGCCGGATCATATTCCGCATATACCATTTCCTTTTTTAAGAAATATGCATCCTTTCTCACAAAAAACTGGTTTACAGCTGATTTTGAAAATAGCTTGACTGGTTTCCCATTTTCAAAGCTTTCCGCCTCAATTCCATTAACTGTGCTTATTTCCAAACACGATAAAGCTTTATGGATATTTCTGCTCTCATAATTAAAATAAAGACCTATCCTTATTTCCTGAGGAATAAAATCCGATGCACAGATATGACTTTGTCCTGTATATAGAATAATTAACATATTAAGCATAAATACAGCTGTTATGTAGAGAATCCTTTTTTTTATCTTCATTAGTCCCTCCTGATACATTTTTCAATGGTAAATTATATCAGTATATAGTTTTCGACAATAAAACCTTTTTTCCTTTATTTTTTTTAATACTTTTATTAAATTTAATATTCCTGTAACATCATCTTATACATGATTGACATCAAAGTGATGTGATGATAATATAAAGAAAAGAAAAACAGCATCGTTGCGGTAGGGCTGTGCTATCTGTTCTTAAGATGTTTATATACGCATAAAATATCTTTATAGAAACAGCTGGCAAATGCCCATTGATTAAAAATATAGTGTTTAAAAAATGAGGAGTGATTAGATTGAAAAAACCTGTTTTTACCGGCGCAGGAGTAGCAATAGTAACACCTTTTACAGAAAGTGGAACTGACTTTGATAAACTTGAAGAACTTATAGAATTTCAGATTAAAGAGGGAACAGATGCCCTGATAATTTGCGGTACTACCGGTGAGGCTTCTACAATGCCGGATGATGAGCATAAGTCTGTAATAAAATTTGCGGTAGAAAAAGTAAATAAAAGAATACCGGTTATTGCAGGTACGGGAAGCAATGACACAAGACACGCGATAGATTTAAGCAAATATGCCGAAGAAGTTGGTTCTGATGGTATTCTAAGTGTCACGCCATATTACAATAAAACAACACAAAAAGGGCTTTATGAGCATTTTAAGGCAATTGCTGAAAATATAAGCATACATGTCATACTTTACAATGTACCAGGGCGAACCAATCTCAACATCAACCCTGAAACAGTTTTTGAATTAAGTAAAATCAGCAATATAACCGCTGTCAAGGAATGTAATCTGTCACAGGTAGGAGATATTGTAAATCTTTGCGGTGATGATATAACTGTCTATTCCGGGAGTGATGAAAATGCTGTCCCTTTGATGTCTATGGGAGGTAAAGGTTTAATATCGGTAATGGCAAACATTATACCGAAGGACACACATGATATGGTAAAGAAGTTCCTTGATGGTGATATTGAGGGCAGCAGGAAAATACAGCTTAAAACTCTTGATTTGATAAAGGCGCTTTTTATTGAAGTCAATCCAATACCAATCAAGGCGGCAATGAACCTTATGAAAATGAATGTCGGAAAATGCAGGCTTCCACTTGTTGATATATCGGAAGGCAATTTGGTACTTCTGAAAAAGGCACTTAAAAATTACGGACTTATATAAAGGATGTGTTCAAATGATAAATATCCTGTTAAGCGGATGCAACGGTAAAATGGGGAAGGTTATTACAAAACTTGCAGCAAATAATGAAGAATACAGGATTGTGGCAGGTTTTGATATAAATTCAAAAGTAAACAGTACATATCCTGTATTCAGTAAAGTTGAAGATTGCAACATACCGGTGGATGTCATAATAGACTTCTCAAATCCTCTTGCATTTGAAAGTATTGTGAAATATTCAACTGATAACAGCATCCCTTTGGTTATGGCAACAACAGGCCTTTCAAAATCACATGAGAAAATGCTTAATGCGCTTAAGGATAATGTTCCCGTATTTTACTCAGCAAATATGTCACTTGGAATCAACCTTTTATGCGAACTTGTAAAGCATTCCGCAAAAGTACTTGAATCAAGCTTTGATATTGAAATCATTGAAAAACATCATAAGGAAAAAATTGATGCTCCAAGCGGAACAGCCCTGACTCTTGCAGACGAAATGAACTCCGTTCTAAGTGAGAAATACAGATATATCTATGACAGGCATTCAAGAAGAAAATCAAGAAACAAAAATGAGATAGGCATACATGCTGTTCGCGGAGGTACCATAGTAGGAGAACATTCAGTCATATTTTCAGGAAATGATGAAATAATAGAATTAAAGCATACTGCAATGTCGAAGGATATTTTTGGAGTCGGAGCCTTAAAGGCGGCAGCTTTTATATTTAATCAGCAGCCTGGGCTTTACAGTATGAAGGATTTAATATGCGTTTAACTAACCAGCGGAGGTGTTTTATATATGCCAGACAAGGCTATAACAGATATAGATGTTAAATATAACGTTGCACTTGTAACCGTGGATAATATTCCAAATAATATAAAACATATATCGGATATTTTCAGTGCCATAGCAAAACAAGACATTGTAATCGATATGATAAATCAGGCTCCACCTTATCGAGGAATTATAAACCTTTCTTTCAGCATCTCCTCCGATGACCTTGTAAAGGCAATTACAATACTCAATGAATTTAAAAAGGTAATACCAGGCCTTATTATTGAGGTTGATCCAAACAATACCAAACTAATCGTATACGGCGAGAGAATGAAGAATATACCGGGGGTAGCAGCACGTCTATTCACCCTTCTTGCAAAAAAAGGGATTGAGATAAAGCTTGTAACAACCTCAGAAACAGATATTTCCTATCTTATATATGAAACAGATGTTGATACGGCAATCCGGGCAATAAAAAACGAATACGGCATATCATGACATCAAAACCATGATTCATAGCACTACTTAATCATCATAACTTGAAATATATCCGGAGTCAGCCTACTTGTCTTGCTGTACACCATAAACATATATGAACCTGTGTACTGTAGCCGCAATTAAAAATGTCAATCAAATTTCTTTGCTTGACATAAGCATTATCCCACCAATAATAAGTATGACAGCAAAAAATCCAGTTTGTACATAGCTTTTTATTAAATAGTTATTAAATACTTCTGAAATAATCGGAGCTGCAATTTTATTTATTATTGTTACAGTTCCAATCAGTAATACTAATAGGCCCCATCTGTTTTTGCTACTTTTAGTGTCTTCATTTTTATTCTTAATCCATGATATAAATATAATATCTTCACCATAATCTGCTTCTTCTGAAACCTTTTTCATAACATCAAAAAGCGAAAAGAACCATATAATTGGAATAAAATATATGAAAAGGCTTTCACCAAGCAGATAATTCAGATATAAAAGCCCAAGAAAAATCCCCATTGTTTGTATACCTTGTTTTAGAAATCCAAGATACATGTGTCCCACTCCTGGAAAAACAGCAAGAAGCATTGCTATAATTCTTCGTTTTGACTGCTTTTCATCCCGCAATTGTTCCACGGAATCAACAATAATACCATTTGTTGTTTCATTATCTCCTTCAACTCTGCCATTTCTTTGCTTTATTCTCTTTGTAATTAACTTATGTCTCAATACAATACCATCTGTAAATGATACCAGCCAAACAATGCAGCCAATTACAAATCCCATTTCGCCTATTGAATCAATTCTACCTAATACTGAAACTACTACCATTACTGCAGGGATAGCAAAAACAATTAGAAGCAGAAGACCTAATAAGGGGTATCCCATGTAAATCTGACTTACACCAGGTATAAAAGTAAAAATAAAAGACATAATTTTCTCTTTTCTATTCATTCCTCAATCACCCTTTCATTGAATTTAATCAATATTTTATTAAATGCACTTATATTTAATTCAGGAATATTCAAACTCAATTCAGACATATTTTTTGTCATATTGTTTGCAACGTCAGATGCTTTCTTATCTAAAAAGTTAAAAAATCCATTAAATATCAAAAGATACGTTACACATGCTGCTGCAATATAGTACATTGATAATTCAAAAATTCTTCTCTTTTTGCGGATTTGAATTTTGGTCGTATATTCCATTGACTCCAAGTATTTAATGACATCATAAGTTATATATTCCGGCATATCAAATTGGTTCATGGCATAACATTGTGATAGATACACATCCTGGCATTTATCACACCTATATAAATGCCTTTCCATTTTTTCTCTTACTTTTTTTGTGTACGACCTGTTAATGTATTTTTGCCATTGTTCCGAGTTATAATGCCTGCTCATATACTTTCCTCCTCCCATTTTTCTTTTATCAGTTTTCTTGCACGGTACAGTCTGGATTCAACAGTTTTTATACTTATTTTTTCTTCATTTGCAATATCCCTGTAGCTTTTATTCATATAATAATATTTGTATATTACCTTTCTATAAATTTGAGGAAGTTTTTTTAACAATGCTTTTACTTGTTTTTTTTCTTCTTTGTATATTATTTCATCCTCTACTGTTGTTTTGCTTAAAGCTTTCAGGCATTCTTCAAAATTGGCCTTTTTTCTCAATTCATATTCTCTTGAGAGTTCCCTTTTTCTATCAATCGCCTTGTTTACAGCAATCCTTCCTATCCATGAGGTAAATCCCTTAAATCTATACTTATGAAGAGAGTAATATGCCTTTATGAATACATCTTGCGTTATATATTCTGTTTCATGATGATCCCTGACAATATTAAATACAGCAGAATATACATATTTACCGTACGCTTCAACAATTAATCCGTATGCTTTAATATCACCATTCGCTGCTTTTTTGATTATTGCATCATCAATGTGCATATCTCCTCTCCTTTTTTTATTCATATATATAGACGTTAATATTTCCATGATACCCTGCACAATTTTGAAATTTATAAATATAATATCACACTTTGTGAAAAGCAGCCCCCCCTGTCACTCTGCTCTTTTCGTACATTGTTTCCCATTTATTTCCAGTAAACAGTGTTAAATATAAAGACATTAATTTTTTGTATGTAAAAGAAAAGATTTCCGTTCCGGCTCATGAAATGGCATACATTGACAATAACTTTATTAGTAAAACAGTAAAAATGACTCCTAAGCAGATTATAAACGAACTTAAGAAAATCATTCTTTATACTTACAAGCCATATCTTCCTTCTAATTTCTATAAAACATATGATATGCTCAATGAAAGAGTCATTAATATGATAGATTCAATGTAACTAAGTCCTGAGTATATTACCTATTTATTTTTCCCCTTTGTCATATCTGAAAATATGGATTTCTCTTCTTCATCCTCTTCCTCATACTCATCTTCGTCATCTTCATATTCGTCATCTTCATATTCCTCATCATCCTCTTCCGAATCTCCTTCTATCTTGTCTATCATATATTTTTTAAGCTTGGGATATGTGTATGAATTTATAATGAGGCCTATAAGGCTCACTGTTATAAGCGGATAAAGGATAATTCCTATAACAGTATTAAAATAGAAGGTCAGCAGAATTATAACTGTCGAAAGCAGTATTATGCCAAGGTTCGGTATGAACTTCATTATTGAAAACAACAGTGCGTTTTTGTATAACTGCTTCAATGAAAGTTTAAAGGTAACCATCATGGGATATATATACAGGTGCATCATAAAAAATATTAAAAAGGCCATTATAATAAGGCCGCTGGCAACTGTCATAAACATGTTGGTACCGCCGTATGAAAAATAGAAATTTATTGATATGCCCATAATAAGGACCACAATGAAATCTATTATACATACTATAATACTCTGTTTCATATTGCTGATGGCATTGTCCTTGAAATCCCACCATACAAATGCGTGCTCTTCCCTTGAATAATTTCTGAGTATATAGGTAAAACCCGCCTGTGCAGGTCCTACTGTAATTACAGGAATACATAAAAGTATGGAACCTATTATAAATCTTGTAAGCAGATCCATTAACGGGTCATCACTGATACTGTTTTGAAATAAAAACATTGATGCGAATACTGCAGCTATAATGGCAGGTATATTGAATATACTGAACATTATGTTTATCTTAACAAGGTTCCAGAACTTTCTGAAAAAAACTTCAAAAAATATTATTATCTTAGCTTTTGGAGGAGCATTTTTGGGAACTCCGGGCCCTGGTTTTGAATAGTCAAAAAATCCGAAAAATCCAGCCATATCTTTTCCCCTTTATATATAATTAATTTCAACTCCTATTGTAACATACTTTAATACAATATCAATACTATTTTATTTTCCATTTTTCAAAATATATTGACACGCTACTTATTAGTTAGTATAATTGTATTTGCTGATAGCACGGGCGATAGTGGTAAAACTGTCAGATGAATAGATTGTATATATTTTTTTAAATGCGGATGTGCTGGAATTGGCAGACAGGCACGTTTGAGGGGCGTGTGTCGAATGGCGTATGGGTTCAAGTCCCATCATCCGCACCAAATTTATTTTTATAATTTAAGAGTTTTTAGAAAATCAAGCCTTGTATAATTTTTTTCAAGCCGTTCACTCAAATATCTGTGACAAATCTTTTCCACTTCACACATAACCTCGTTTGAAACTGTAAAATTATATAATTCATTCTTTTCTGAATAAACGATATGAAATATTGCCTTTACCGTACCGGGAAGCAATTTTATCGCATGGGTATCTTTTTTCCTGCATTCTTCCCTGGAACACAGAAATCCACACATATTAAAACTGAACGCCATATTCTCCGGTTCTAATCTGCCACATTCCATACAGCCGCTGACAAAAGGTTCATAACCTGTAACTGCCATTAATCTCAACTCGAAAATACTCGTTATAAGGGCAGGATTCCTATTCTTTACCGTAAGAAAATGCAGTGTGTTGAGTATGAGTTTCATAACTCTTGTACCGGATAGATTTTCCTGTACCGCATCATTAATCACCTCAACAACATGTGCAGCATACGTAAGCCTCTCCATATCTTCTCTTATCCCGTAAAAAGACTCAAGAACCTCACAGGCATTAACATAATACATCGTTTTTGACTTAAAAAGTGTAAATTCACTGAAGCACAAAAGCTTTGTTCCCGTACCAAGCCTGCTTCCCGATCTTCTTGCCCCTTTTGACATAGCTTGAATTTTTCCATGCTCAGCAGTTATTATGGTAATGATTCTATCTGCTTCACCGGTATTAACCTCTTTTACAACAACTCCCCTTATCTTCAAATAACTCATTAATATTTCCCCATTGGATTACTTATGTTCAGAACTTATCGATGCCCCTATTGAAGCAATCTCTTCTTCATATTTTTTAACGCTTTTATTCTTATCCGTGCCTTTATCACGAAGTTCCTTGTAAAAAGTATATGCTTCCAATTCTCCGGTATTTATAAATGTATTCCAAAGAAATTCCTTTAACATCTTCATATCCCCCTGTTTAATTTTTTATGATGTTTTATTATTTCCTTGCAACAAATATATAATACCGATATCTATATGTATTTTTTTAATCCCATTTTCATAAGAATTTTTTCCTGCTTTTCAAACATATGCTTTCCGTTTTCCTCATTTTCATGATCAAATCCAAGCAGGTGGTATACGCTGTGTGACACCAAAAAAGCAATCTCCCTGTCAACGGAATGTCCATATTCTTCAGCTTGTTTAACAACCATTTCCATAGATATTATTATATCCCCAAGTAAAATTATATTTCCATCATTATCATAATCTTCCCTTTTTAAATTGTATTCTCCATTGGAAATATCAAGCATTGGAAATGATAATACATCAGTTGGTTTGTCTATCCCTCTGTATTTTTTGTTAAGTTCTCTTATTTCATCATTATCAACAACAACTATAGAAACTTCACATTTTTCGTCAAAATCCTCTTCTGCAATACATTCCTGTACTGTCCTTTGAATAATATTTTTTGTATTTTTACTTAGTTCATATTTTGCCTGCTTATTCTCAATATATATATTCATATATTATATTTTACCCTCTTTTATTTTTTTATTTTCTGTTTCAGCTTTTTTAAAGTTATCAATTATTTCCGGGTATTCTTCCCTGCTGTGGAATAAACCACTGAAAACCTGCATAAATCCACTTGCGATATTATCAAGGTCTTTAAATGTAAGACTGCATTTATCCAATTGCCCGTCATCAAGCCTGTTTCTTATTATCTTTCTTACAAGCCCTTCAATCTTCCCTTTTGTTTTTTCCGGCATGGACCTTACAGCCGCTTCAACAGAATCTGCCAGCATTACAACTGCTGCCTCTCGTGATGCTACTTTAGGTCCCTGGTATCTAAAATCTTCCTCTTTTATATTCATATTATTTTCCTTTGTTTTTGCCTTATTGTAAAAATAGGCTACAAGAGTTGTCCCATGATGCTGTAAAATAATATCCTTTATGGCCTGCGGTATCTTATACTGTGAGGCAAGTACAATACCGTCATGTGTATGTGAAGTAATAACCAGCGTACTAAGGCTGGCTGTCATTTTGTCATGAGGATTGTCGGACATCTGGTTTTCCTTGAAAAACCCCGGCCGTTTCAGTTTACCAATATCGTGATAATAGCCTCCAACTCTTGCCAATAATGCATCCGCACCTATTTTTTCCGCAGCAACCTCTGCCAAATTACTTACCATAATGCTGTGATGGTAAGTGCCCGGAGCTTCAATCATAAGCCTCCGTAAAACCGGCTGATTGGGATTTTCCAATTCCAATAGCTTCAATGGGGTTATTATATTGAATATACTTTCAAAAAATGGAAGAAGCCCTATTGTGAGAATAATTGATATAATACCATTGATAAATACGGATATGGAAATGTTCAAGTGGGTTTTTAAATTTATACCTTCAATAAAACTAATACCTGTTACAACCAATATATTCATTGCCCCGACTATGACTCCTGAAATTGGGAGTTTGTTTCTCTGCTTTGCTTTTGTAACAATAAATGCCGAAAGAGTTCCGCTTATCAGGCACATAAAAAGTATGGACTGATTTGATTTTGTAAAATAGTAAACCACAGCTGCAAGTATAAAATTCACAACAACAGCAAGCCCGGTATCAAGAAGGAGTGATATAAGCATCGGTGCAATAAAAACAGGGACAAGAAGGGGGGATATTTCATATACTGAACGTACGATAATTAAGGTAAGAAGTATTACAACATATAAAAGTATCATCTTACTACGTTTTATTAATATTTCACTGTTATATTTTTTCATATAAATCACCAATACAAGAGCCATCATAGAAAGTATTATGAAGGCACCCGCTGCTGAAAGCAGATCCAGGCTGTTCTTATTATCGGTTCCAATTTCAATTATCCCGGGTATTATAGTACTTATGACAATAATATATGCCAAACAAAAGGTTAAACATCCAAGAGCAGTAATTTGAAATTTTCTACCCAAAAAGCCTTTCTTTATGTTTTTTAAGAATTGTATTCTTTTATTTTCGGGAATCATGATAAAATTCCTCCCGTACTTTTTTATTTCTGATATGTCAAATATCAGGATTTTATATTCTTATCATGTTTTTCATAGGCTTTTATTATTTTACGGACAAGTTCATGCCTTATAACATCAATGTCTGTGAGGTAAATAAACTCTATTCCCCTGATATTTTTGAAAATGGGCAGTACTTCTTTTAATCCTGATTTTCTGTTTCCAGGAAGATCAATTTGTGTTATATCACCTGTTACAACAACCTTTGAACCAAATCCAATACGTGTAAGAAACATTTTCATCTGCTCAGGTGATGTGTTTTGTGCTTCATCAAGTATTATGAATGAATCGTCAAGTGTCCTTCCTCTCATATATGCAAGAGGGGCAATTTCAATCACTCCTTTATCAATATATTTCTGATAGGTTTCAGTTCCCATGATTTCATATAAAGCATCATACAACGGCCTTAGATACGGGTCAACCTTGTTTTGCAAATCTCCTGGTAAAAAACCCAGCCTCTCTCCGGCTTCTACCGCCGGCCTTGTTATAATAATACGGTTGACATCCTTGTCTTTTAATGCTTTTACAGCCATAGCCACACCCAGAAATGTCTTACCGGTTCCGGCCGGGCCAATTCCAAATACAATTGTATTATTTTTAATTGCATTTATATAGTTCTTTTGACCGTTTGTTTTCGGTTTTATCTGTTTTCCTCTTGCTGTCAAACATATATAACTCTCCATATACTCATTTGCATCTTCAATCCTGTTTTTCATTGCAAGTTCTATAAGATAATTTACACTCTGCCTCGTTACTGTTTCTCCTTTTTCTGCCATCACTATTAGCTTTTTTACCACATCTCCGGCTTTTTCCACTGAATCGGCAACTGCCCCAAGTATTCTTATCCCGTCATTCTTTTGTATTATTCTTACATTGAGTGTTTCTTCAATTATTTTTACATTTTCGTCAAAACTTCCGAAAAGGTTCATAGCATGTTCAATACTGTCAAATTCAATATATCTTTCGTTATTTTTATCCAAATACTATCCCCCATCCTTTTTAAAATCTTCTATTGAGCAGCTGTTAACTTTTTTTCAATCCCTAATTCCTCTTCACATTCTATTACAACAGTTGCTTTTGTACAAATATCACCTTCGCATGTGAGCCTTGCTGTTTTTTGAATTATCCTTGCACCTTGAGGTATTATCGATTTTGCCTCTTCATAAGCCACATTTATTGCAAACTGTTTTGCTTCTTCAATATCAAGATTTCTGTCTGTTTTTTCTAATTCATAATACCTTTTAGTTATTAAAGAGATTGGAAGAACAAAATGCCTTCCTATCTTTACATCTTTTTTTATTGTGATTATTTCATACTCCATAAACTTGATTTTTGGAGTATAAACCACAATTTCCATATCTGATAATCCCATGCAGTAGTGTTCTTTTACCCTTCCCGTCTTTACGGTTTCGGTTATATTTCTGTTTATTTTTTCACTGCTTTCATACCATGTCCTTGCTGTTATTTCTGCAATAGAATGTACAAGCCTTACACTTTCTTCCTCATTATTAGTGGGTATTAGTCCCGTAACAAGTATCTGCCCCTTTACAACAATATCTCCAGCTTTAACCAGGCTTATCCCGTCTTTTACAATGACAGATTTTATAATACCATCACTCTTTGCTGCAATATCACATGGTATGTCCCTTTGAACCAGTAAAGGCGCCTTTTTTACTTCAGCAATCTCAACTTTTATCCTGGTTCCCCTTAAAGTAACACTGATCCATGCAAGCTCATCTATTTCCATCATCATGGCATTAGCCAAATTGTCTGTATTGATGCCATATTTTAAAACACCCGGTTTTACTCCATGAGATGCAAGTACGGATTCAATATATTCCTTTTCAAGTTTATCAAAACCTGTAACCTCCACCTTCCATATAAAAGATGACATAATATAGATAATTAAAACAAACATTGCCGCCCCAATAACAAAAGTCTTTCTTTTTCTATACCTGTTTATTAAGAACGGCATACCTGTTTTTTTAATTATCTTTATTCTGCAGTCTGCTTTTTTTGCTACTGGCCTGATTTTTTTGAAGCCCTTGATGCTCATTTTCACTAAAACATTTTCATCTGAAGCCCTTTTAACATCCCACAAAAAAATCTGCCTGTTTGTACAAATATTTATAAACTTCTCAAAAAAATATCCTTTAACTAGTATAATAACATATCCTCTTAAATAATTCCACAATCTTGTTAAAATCATATTACCTCCGTTATTATATTTTGTTATGCTTTAAACTCAATTGAATGAATTTCTCCTCCTATCAGGATATTCTCAGATGTTATTTCCTTTATTAAAAGGCCATTTCCAATTATTTTAACAATACCGGTCTTTGTATTTATTCTTATCCTCTCAGTCTCAAACTCAATAATTCTCCTGTAATTCTCAACTATAAGCCCTCTGTTACCTGTCATCATAAGTCTTGGTACATTCATCACTATTTCATCGGGTAATTCCAATATATCAAACAGCTTACTGCCGATATCCCTTTTTTCCATTTCGTTCTTTTTTTTATTGTTACGATTTGTTTTCAATGATTACTTACCTTTCAAATTATCAGTCTATTTCTTCAAGTCTTCCAATACGATAGCCTTTCTCTCTTGCCCCCTTTATAATCCTGTCAAGTGCATCGGCATTGTCCTTTGACACAGCATGTAAAAGAATAACAGCACCATTGTGAAGATTTTGCATAACCTTGCTGTATGCATAGTCTGCACCCCTTATTTTATCTCTGTACCAATCATCGTAGGCAAAACTCCAGAAAACGTTCCTATAACCAAGATTTGACGTAATCCTTAAGGTCTTTTCACTGTACTCCCCCTTTGGAGGTCTCAAATATTTCATATTAAATCCGAATTTTTCACTGAATGCCCTATCAAGGCCAAGGACTTCCTCTTCAATTACTTCATCTGAAAGTCCGGGCAGGCTTGGATGATTAACCGTATGATTTCCTACTGTATGTCCCTCTTCAATCATCCGCCTTACAATGTCCTGATGCTGTTTAAGATATGGAGCTGTAATGAAAAACACTGCCTTTACGCTGTTATTGCGCAAAGCATCAAGTATTTTAGGCGTATATCCGTTTTCATAACCCTCATCAAATGTGAAATAAATTGTTTTCTCAGATGTGTCACCAATATAGAAACCATTGTATTTTTTTAAAAGCTCGGGTGCTCCGGGATCTGCAAATGGAGGTTTGCTATCTTTATTCCTCCTTAATCCCCATCTTAAAAGCTTTGTTTCATCATAACCGCTTTTACCTGTTTGTCCGGAGACTTCAATGCCATTCTGTAACCATGTATCTCCATATTCCAAAAGCTGCCCTGAAATCTCCAGGCTGAAATCAAGTTTATTCTCATCTGACACAAATGCCCCGCCCAAATCACTCAGTGAATAATTTATACTGTTTTTTACACAACCCTGTATTGATAGAATTGAAACCAACAGAAGTAAAAACAGTTTTATATACATAATCATCACACACCCATACACATAAACTATCTTTACTTATACATATTACTTATAATTATAAAAAATACATTAAAGAAATCTGTTTATCCATAAAGTTAAGATTTATTCAACCGGCACCAGTAAATCCATTTTTATTACAGGACTGTCTTCACGGATAGCGGGTATTATTATTTCATCCACTTTGTTTACTGTTATCTTAAGCTGCCAGTTTTCAAGCCTCTCTACTACGCCGTTTATAAGCATAAGTGCTCTTTCAAGTTCACCTGGTTCCGATATTGCCTTTATCTCAAATGGCGCTGCCATCTGTCTACCATTAATCATTATATATTTGCCTGCCTGCCTTATTTCACTCATTGCAACTATTCTCTCTTCATTGACTGAAATTGCCTGGGCACCTGCAGATCTCAATTCATTCACCACATCAAGCACATCCTCTTCATGTACCCTTGTATATTCACTGCTATTAATTGTTACAATCAACCCTTTCCCTTTTACATCAACAAATCCCGCAAAAATTTTAGCCTCTTCAAGCTTTCTTTTATAGTATTTTGCCAGGTCACTATCGTTTGTCATACTCTTTTCCAGTAATTTATAGTCTTCTGATAGTTTTTTCAGTGTATCAGACAGTTCGTTGTTTCTTTTCTGAAGAATTATCAAATCATTTTTAAGCTCCTCAGTCCTTTTGTTTTCAAAACTTATAAGGCTCTGATTATAATTTGTACTTTTATACTGCCATGCTATCATTATGCCAAGTATTATACAAATAATTGTAATTGCAATGATTCTGCTAATTTTCATTATCCAATACCTCCATTCCTGATATTAGTTTATCAATTTCATTAATACCTTTGAATAATTCTATTGTTATCTCATCGGATTTATCAATTTTAACCTTTATTTTATCTCTTATCATAAGACCCAGCCTATTACAATTTATCATTACTTTATAAAGATTGTCGGGGTCACCTATAGCTTTTATGATATACGGTGCTGTATACCTGTTTTTATTTATAAGTATGGTAGGGCCTGCACATACCTGTTCGCTCATTGGCATTATTCTTTCCCCATTTATTGATATGGCTTGTGCTCCACCTTTTTTAAGTTCGTTAAGGATTATTCTCAAATCCTGGTCATGAATAATCAATATATTAGGGTCAACATCTTTTCCCGCTTCAGCATCATCAAGCTTAATGACAATACCCTGCCCCTTTACTGGAACCATACCTGACTTGAACTTTACCAAATCCAGTTCATCTTTAATCAAGCCAATTGATGTATCCGAACTCAATTTATAACAGTTTTTTACGAGAACATCATAATTATTATTATAATTATCTATCTCTGCCATAAGCTGTTTTTTTATCTTTTCCTCATTTTCAATTCTTTTTATAAGTTCCTCCGCATCAAGTACTGCTTCTTCTTTCTTCATTTTGGCAGTTATAGTACTTTTAATCTGAACTGATATAAGTGTCCCAAGTAATAAAAATATAACCATAAATATAATCCTGTTTCTGCCCTTAAACATATTTATACCCCATTCAATATACATAATTCCATATTAATTATACTTTTTAATATGTTTATTTTCAAGTGTAATTATAATATTTACTGGAATATATATCAAGTTTTAATCAATATTTATACTTTTAACTTTTTTAGCATATATATCTGATAATTCTCTTGCAAATTCTACTGATGTACTTTCACTTATAAT
>CAZANH010000123.1:0-23100 GCA_964486515.1 uncultured Eubacteriales bacterium | reverse complement strand
ACTGACAACAACGTAGCAATATCAAAAAATAACCGCTTTAAAAATGGGAAGTTATTGTTTTGTCATTCCTAAATAGCGAAGGGCTCGTAGAGGCTGTTTATATTTCCCATAATTTGTTATGTAAATAGTAAAATGCTATAATTACTTATTATATATTTATTATTATTTAAATAGGAGGCAGTACCATGAAGAGAAAAAAAACATGCAGCAATTGTGCCCATGGTAAACCAATATATATAAATAAGGATATATTGTGCAAGATACATGGACCCGTAGCACCTGATTATGTTTGTTCCAAACATGTATTCAAACGTGAAACAAAATCATTTAATGAGACACCATATAAATGTATAGATTGCGAATATTTTGTTCCAAAAAAAATAGATGGTAAAGTTTCTACAATTGGCCTATGTAGTCTTTTTTCCGTACGCGAATATGATGGTACGAAAAGGCGAAGCTGCTCCAAATTTATAAAAAAATCCGAGATTAATATGTCCATAGCAAATTAGAAAAACCTGCGTGAATCATTCAAAAAATGAAGGCCAGGTTTAGACAAGATATTTTGTATTATGTGCTTGTATAATATTGATATAATATATTAATTTTACCATATTGTGTTATTAGATTACATTATTAAACATTTTGTCTCTCTTAAATGGGTAAAATATAATTTTTAATCCACATTATCCACAATGTTATCCACACTTTAAAATACTGCAATATAGTACATTATACTATGATATCCACATTATTAACACTCAAATTTTCAACAATATATTACATATTTTTTATTTTAAAAAGTTCTCAAATACCTTTATTTATGTACTATAAAACTCCATTAACAACATTAATGCAGTTATACAATATATTACAATATATAACACAAATCTTCAGGAATATATTTTGACAATATATGTAATATATCTTTTGTCATAGCTATAGAACCTGTGGATAACATGATTCTATCCACAGGATCTATGTTTATTAAAGTTTCAAACCTGGTACGGCATTCAATTCATAATCAGACATTTTTCCTTTAATATATCCATAATAAGAAGCAGATGCAATCATAGCAGCATTATCGGTGCAAAGAACAGAATCAGGGTAATACAACTCAAGCCCTTTTTCTTTTACATAAGACAGCATTTTCTTTCTTAAAAGGGAATTTGCTGCAACTCCTCCGGCAATTGCTATTTTTTTAGTATTCAACATTTCTGCAGCATTTGCAGTATTTCTCACAAGTACCTCAGTACAAGCCTCCTCAAAACCTGCACATATATCTTCTATACTGAAATTTGAATCTTTCATATTATTTACAAAATTCATTACTGATGTTTTAAGTCCGCTAAAACTAAAATCAAAACTTCCATTACCAAAATACGTCCTTGGAAATTTTATGGCATCAGCATCTCCTGACTGGGCAAGTCTGTCAATAATCGGCCCTCCAGGATAACCAAGCCCCAGCACTCTTGCTGTTTTATCAAAAGCTTCTCCTGCAGCATCGTCTCTTGTCCGCCCTAAAACTTCAAACACGTCATAATCCTTCACATATACAAGCTCGGTATGCCCACCGGATACTACAAGGCACAAAAACGGGGGTTCTAATGTTTTATGTGCAATATAGTTTGCAGCTATATGCCCCTCGATATGATTTATCCCTACAAGCGGCTTCTGCCATGCATATGCAAGAGCTTTTGCACAGGAAACACCTACCAGCAGTGCCCCTGCCAACCCTGGACCATAAGTTACTCCAATAGCATCAATTTTTTCCGAGCTTATTTCTGCATCTTTTATTGCACGGCCAAGTACCGGTATTATAAGTTCAACATGCTTCCTCGAAGCAATCTCTGGTACAACTCCTCCATATTCCTTATGCAACCCGGCCTGTGTAGATATTATATTTGACATTATATACCTACCGTTTTTTACAACTGCCACTGAAGTATCATCACAACTTGTTTCAATTCCAAGAATAATTATATCTTTCATATTTAATATCACCAGTTTAAAATTATTGTTTTCCTATATTTGAATCCATAAAGCCATCAATGTAATCCATATGTAAATTTTTATCGCAGGTACTTTTACTATTGAAGGATAACATATATAACGGTAAATAACAATATTATTTATTGCCATAACAATGTTAAGGAATGACAAAACAATAACTTTAAAATTCACTTGATAGGTGGATACAAATATGGTAACATTTGAATGTAAATTTTTTAAATTTGAATTTGATTAAGGAGTATTATTTTGAATATAGCAGTAGACTTTATACAATTTATAGAAACGGCCATTATGTTTTCAATAACACTTTTTTGCATTTTCCTTTATATTAAGACAAAGGACCATTTCATAGCTAAAACACTTGGCCTTTTATTGCCAACATCAGTATATTTCTTGATATCCTATTCATATTCATATTTCTCAAAGTATTTTGAATACTATTATGCAAATGAAATTAATAAATCGAGTATTGGATGGGTATCCTATTTTTTTGCTATATTTGCTATAGCTGTAATCGCTTTTTCAATAATAACCGTATATCGTTATGGACTTTCACTTTTTCCTCTTACCAATGAAAGAAAAAATACAGGATTTTTCAGTATCATTTCTATAGCTGCAGCCTTTTTAATTTTCAGTATTTTTTTTATAACACTTGCTGGTAAGAATAACCTGACCGATACACTGACAAATGTTATATGGATTGTATATCCTGCAGGCTCTCTGCCATCTTTTGTACTCGCAGTTGTAATGTTGTTCTATTATAAAAGAATAAGACAGGCCTCAACTAATAACAAAGGAAATGAGGTTCGCCTTGTACAATATTTTCTTATTTCTTTTCTTCCACAAATAATATTTTCAGCACTGGATTTTCTTGTACTACAACAATATACATTCCAGTTTACCCATATATCCTATCTTACTTTTGGTTTTTTATCTTTTTATTACATCACAAATCATTACTTTAGAAGTTATGAAAATACTGATAATATTAATATTAAAAAAAGTAATTTTTCAAAACTTTTTGACTTTTCCGAAAGAGAAATTGAGGTACTCAAACTTCTTCTGGAGGGTAAAACAAATACTGAAACAGCAGATATTTTATGTATTTCAATAAATACAGTCAAATCACATATAAAAAACATCTATAAAAAGGCTACTGTTTCAAACAGAGTACAACTTATCCATAAAATCAGGGAATCACTTTTTGAATAACTATTCATGCCCACAATTAAAATACGAGGGAACTCAAATAAATGAATAAATTACGGTATCCTTGACATTCAAATATTCTAAACGTATACTATTTAATAAAGAAAGACAAAATATTAAATATTCAATTGATATATAACCGGAGGATTTAAAATGTTTAAAAGGATTATATTATGCATATTAACAGTTTTATTGACATGTATGATTTTGGCAGGATGTTCTCTGTTCGGAGAACAATATGTTTATGGGTTTATAGATAGAACGGGTAAATTTGTCATTGAACCGGCATATGGCAGAGCACTGAGTTTTAATGAAGGGCTTGCAGGAGTTATGCAGGGATATGAAAATTATGGCGGAAAATGGGGATTTATTGATATTAACGGTAATATGGTTATTGAGCCTCAATACGATTCCGTAAGAGGTTTTTACGAAGGTATGTGCCCTGTGAGAACAGGTGATGATAAATCTGGTGTGTGGACTTTTATAAATAAAGAAGGGGAAACGGTCATTGATAATGAATTTGAGGATGCTTCCGTATTTGTAAATCAAATAGCCCCTGTAAAATTCAAAGAAGAAGGAAAATACGGATATATAGATCCTGAAGGTAACAAGGTTATTCCTCCTGCATTTGATATTGCCTCAATTTTCAGTGAAGGCCTTGCTGTCTATGGTAAAGGCGATATGGATAATGCAAAAGCTGGTTTTATTAACAGGAACGGTGAAATTGTAATTGAAGCACAATATGGTTATTGCGGTTCTTTCAGCGAGGGATTATGCACCGTAAAATTAAGCAGAGAGCAGGATAAGGCCGACTGGGGATTTATGGATACAAAAGGTAATTTTTTAATAGAACCTGAATATGCGTGGGCATATTCATTTAAAGATAATCTTGCACCTGTTAAAATTGGCAGTGTAAATGATGGTAAATGGGGATATATAAATAAAAACGGTGAAATTGTAATTGAACCCCGGTTTGGATATGCGTTAAATTTTTCTGAAGGATTGGCAGCTGTTCTCGAAGGTAATATGGATAATGGTAAATGGGGATATATCGACATAACAGGCAAATATATTATTGAACCTCAATTTAGCACTGCCGGCAATTTCGCTGAAGGATTGGCACCTGCATCAAAGGCTTCAAAGTAAATTAGTGTTTTGGTTTATCTGCCCTGTTCTTTTCCAGTTCTATATTATTTTCATTATTATCTTTAGCTTCTATTTCTTCCGGTCTTCTTTCTCCTGATTTATTTTCCCTTATAAATCCTCTTGAATTTTCCTTTCCTTCACTATTACTATCATTATTATTGTGTTCACTATCTTTTCTATCCGTATTGACTCTATTATCTTTGTTGTTTCTATTATCATCTTTGTCTTTGTTATTTTCTTTTTTACTGTCTATATTATCTTCGTTATCTTTGTTTGCATTGTCTTCCTTGCCTTTCTTATCTTCTTTTTCCTGTTTAACTGCTTCGGATTGTTTTTCTTTAATTTCTTCAATATTTTTATTGTTTCCTGTATCTTTTTTTCTGTCTTCAATTAGTTTCTTAATATTTTTCGCAGGAATATCTTTAAAATCTTCCGCTTTAATTTCGGGTTTATCTTCTTTTACATCTTCTATCAATTCTTCTATCAATAAAAGTTTGCCTGATGAAACCCCTATTTTCTTTGCTTCATCATGTTTTTGCATTGAAATCTTTTCTATTTTAATTTCAGGCTTTCCCATAGGACGAGATACATTTAAATTTTCAGCATCTTTAAAACTGTCTTTTATTTTATCTGCTATTTCATCTGCTTTTTCTACACATTTGCTGGATATTGTAAACATAATATCATCTTCTGTTTCCTTACCCAGATAACCATTATTCGCTGCACTATCTAAAATACTCTTTATTCCATCCTCAATCTTTTTATTTTTACAGTCTATTGATAATAAAAGATTTTTCCCGTCATCATTCAATCCCTCCATATTAATTATCCTGTCATATCTGTTAGCAGTTGCTTCCAGACTCGGGTTTATATCAATATTGACAAAACTATACGGTGCACTGTAGCTATAGGCTCCAAACAGTATGCCGAACATTAGTAATAAAATTGCCGCCATTGAACCAATCCTTGTCAACTGTCTCATTACCGGAATATAATATTCGGATGTATCAATTTCATGTCCTACTTCAAAATTGAAATTACCATTGTCCCTTATTTTTATAAATTCTCCATGTTTATTCATAGCAAGAACATATTTATCATTGACTTCTATCACAATCGCTTTCATTAGCCCACCTCCCAATCAATATATCCCCTTATATATTCATAATCACCTGTAACAATAATAACCATCGCTATTATATATTTCCTTGCCCTTTCAAATTTCTTTCGCGGTATATGAAGTTCCTTCTCTAATTCAGATATAGGAAGCTGTCTTTTTTTATGTATTATATTTATAAGTTCCGGTTCTTCAGTTATGTACTTAATTATTGAATGATAAATCTTCCTTGTCCTTTTTTGTTTTGGAGAAGAACTAACAAGATCTGAGAATGTAATATTCCATTTTTTAAGTTCTTCCGTTAATTCCTCCAGTTCCATCCTTCTGTAATCATTGTCTTCGTAAATAGAATATGTGTCTATTGCTTCAACTACTCTTAATTCTTTTCCTTTTTTATTTACATTACCATTATAATATTCATTCAATGATATGAAATTGTTATTTTGCTTTTCTTTCCTGTAGTAATCAATAATCCTGTTTCTAATAATACGTCCCGCAAAAGGGAAAAAGTTACCTCTGGTACTATCAAATGATTTTATCGCCTCAGCAAAGGCTATCAATGCAATACTTAATTCATCATCACTTCCATAAGTCATATAACGCCCTGTTATACTCTTTGTACACGAGGCAATAAACGGTTTATATTCTTCAATGAATCGGTTAATTTCCTCTTTGTTGTCCTTTATTCTTACAACCCTTCTGTTAACGGAAACAGATTGCATTGACAGCCTCCCAGTTTTGTTGAAACTTTTTATCTTTCTTCGCTTTTACCGGGATTATTTGGTTTTCCTTCACCATTTCCTTTCCCTTCGTCATTTTCATCTTCATCTTCGCTGTCTTCGTCTTCGTCTTCATCTTCGTCGTCGTCGTCTTTGTCTTTATCTCCTTCATTCTCGTCGTCTTCGCCATTTTCTAATCCGTTATCGTCTTTATCATCGTTGTTATTTTCTTCTTCGCCATCATCGTCATCTTTTCCTTCTTTTTTACTATTATTTTTTCCGGGGTTACTTTTGTTTTTAATTTTTTCCATTATTTCCTCTCTTTTTTCTTTTTGCTTTTGTAATATCTGGTTCATTTTTTCAATCATCTCATCATCTTTATCAATGCCCTTGCCTTCATTCTCCTTCTCTTTTATCTGTGCTTTATTTTCCTTGTTTTCACCCTTATTTTGAACTTTTGCCTCTATTACATTTTTAACCTGCTCCTTATATCCTTCAATCTCATCCTTGTATTGCTCCATCAATTGCTTATTCTGTTCTGCTTCCTGAAGTTTTATTTGTGCTTCGGCAATTTTATCTTCATTACCTGATTCTTTTGCTTCCTTTAATTCCTGTTGTGCAATCTTAAAATCGGTAATTGATGTTTTAAAATTTGATTTTGCTTCCAAAAATACTTGTGTCACTACAGCTTTTTTTACTTCACTTTCTAATTTGGTTTTCAGTTTTTCTGCTTTTTCCTCGGTAATGGTCAAAGCTGCCTCAACTATTATATTTTCTGCAGTTTCCTGGATATTAATCACATCTTCTAAAATATCTTTAACATCCTTATCTTTATCAATTGCTTTTTCTAATTTTTTGTTAGCCTTTTCAACTGTATTTACATAAGTATCCATAATCTTTTCTATAAATTCTTCCTTATTCTCCTCAGTCATTACCTGAGCCTCCGCCAATCTTTCCTTTGCGAGAGACAGAAGAAGTTGTGCCTTGCCATCATCTGTAAATGTAAGTACCACCTGTATTTCCTCCAACAGCCTTTCCAGAGGATATAATATGCTGTCAGGAGTTATACCTGCCTGAACCTGTGTACCTTCATCTTCATTTTCTCCTTCAGATTCTTCATCATCAGTCGTTGTACTTGTTTCCGTGGGATCCGCAGTTGTTGTTTCTGTTTCAGTTGAATTTGCAGATGTTTCTGTTTCCTCTTCCGCAAAAACAGATGTAACAGAAATGGTAAATAAAAATACCACACATATTGATATTGATAATACTCTTTTCATATTAAAGACCTCCAATTCATTAGTTTTTTTCTTCTATTATATACTACGTAAGAAAAAAATTTTTTTTGGGGTCATATTTATTATTTATTCAAGTCCGTATATTCTTGACTTTCAAAAACATGTAAAGTAGAATCTATAAAGACGGTAAAAATTTGTTAAAGGGGCAATAGATATGGATAATTTAAAAGTATCAGCTGTGAGATGTGAAAATTATGATTCTACTACGGTAAAAGAGGCTTTGAACAAAACATTTGATATTTTGGGCGGTATAAAAAGATTCATAACTCCCGGAATGAAGGTAGTATTAAAACCGAATCTTGTAATGGAAAAGTCTCCTGATGCTGCTGCAACAACACATCCCCGGCTGATAGCCGTACTGTCATCTATGCTGATAGATGCCGGAGCCTCGGTAACAATAGCCGATAGCCCTGGTGGCCCTTATACCCATAGTATATTAAAAGGTGTTTATGAAAAATGCGGCATAACAAATGCTATGGAAAAAAGCGGAGCGATACTGAATTACGATACATCGGAAATATCGATTGATAATCCCGAAGCCATATACCTCAAAACACTTACCGTATTAAAACCACTTATTGAAGCTGATATGATTATTAACCTTCCCAAGTTGAAAACTCATGGTCAAATGGTTTATACAGGCGCTGTAAAAAATATGTACGGTGCAATACCGGGTACAAAAAAATCGCAATATCATTTTCTTATGGCTGAATATAACAGGTTTGCAGATACTCTTATAGATGTTTTCATAAGTGTTAAACCAAACCTTAATATAATGGATGCTGTAACAGGTATGGATGGACAGGGCCCCACTGCCGGAGACCCCAGGCACATAGGCCTTTTATTGGCGTCAGAAAATGCCTTTGCCCTGGATCTTACCGCATTGAAAATTATAAACGTCAAACCTTCCGATGTACCTGTTATAACACAGGGAATAAAAAGGGGGCTGTGTCCTACTGATATGTCAAATATTCAAATCTGCGGGGAACCATTGGAAAATATCATGGTAAAGGATTTTAATGTACCGCAATTATCAGGTTTCAGAAACATACAGTTTACAAATAACATTTTCCTGAAAAAAATATTTAACCATTTAAAGTCCCGCCCTGTTTTTCTGCATGAACACTGCACCGGCTGTTCCAAATGTTCACAAAACTGTCCTGCAGGTATTATTGAAATGAAAAATAACCGTCCGTATGCCGATATTTCAAAATGTATAGGATGTTTCTGCTGCCAGGAACTTTGCCCGGAAGAAGCCATAATCATTAAAACACCTCTGTTAAATAAAATAGTCTTTAATACAATCGGATTTTTTATTTACAAATTCAGAAGCGTTAGAAACTGATTCAGGGAATTTTTATAAAAACCTCTCTGGAACGTGGAGAAATATTGCCTGCATAATCATATGCTTCAATACTGTATGAATATATACTGTTTTCTTTTAAATCCAGATCAAGAAATTCATTGACAGCAGTATTATAATTTTCTACTTCTTCCATGTTTATGTGATTCTGTTTTTTTACAAGAAATTCTCCGCTGCGGTATAAATTATATCCACAAACACCTGTATCATCATATGGAGCATTCCAGGTAAGCTTTACATTCCTTTCATCTTTTAAAACAGCTTCAAGTCCTGATGGTTTTAATGGTGGAAATGCATCGAGCTCTCCTTTCTCCAGATAATCCAAATATGTATTGTGAAAACCCGTACTGTTTGTTTCAGGACTGTAATAGTGCGTATATGTGAACAAAATGAATTCCTTGACATACGGATCAGTTTCTTTCATCTGTTTTAATACCCTGTCAAGCGTGGCAGCAGTCCAGTCAGATTCTTCAAACGCTTCAACATCAGCCCATAATTCAATGCCAGGAACCGAATTCGCTGCATTTTTAAGAGCATCAAACCATTCTCCAAGTATCTCAATTTTCAATCCCCCTGCTCCGACTGAATCCTGGGGACAAAATATATCTCCGGCCTTCATACCGGAATTCTTGAATACGTATTCCCACATATCCGAATAACTTGTACTGAATCCAAGCCTGTAATTCATATATGGTGATATCATAAAAGGAAGATGCATTCCGTTTTCATCAAAATGTTCCATGTGTATTTTTATGGCATTCGCCAACATATTGCGCATTTTTTTAAAAATATCAAGAGTGCTGAAATAAAAATTATCACCCTCCCAACACCAATACCAGCCATAAAAAGCATCAGGATATTTGTCATGATACATTTCCCAAAGTTCATCCGCAACCTCATTACCTTCATTCATCATTGAATATACCCAGATTTCATTGTTCCTCATTTCCCACCAATCATCGCTGTAATTAAGCCCGATAAATACCTTCATTCCCCTTTTGGAAGCATTTTCAAGGCATACCTTTACTACATCAGGATATCTGATGCCCTGTGAATCATAAAACATTGTTGTTTCCTCTATATTAGACGGATATACAGTCTTTATATATTTTTCACCTGATTTTTCGTCATTCATGTGAAACAGAGTAGGTGAAAGTACTATATATTTTATACCTGCCTCTTTAAGAGAATCAAACTCTTTTCCCCACATCTCTTCAGTCCAGTTTTTTACTATCCATGTCTGTATAAATGTTCCGGTAATTTCAACCTGCCCGGATATATTTTCGGGCTTCTGTAAAAATGCAGGAATTTCGATATTATAAACGTACCTGTTTAAAAATACTGCACAAATAAATATAACAGATGCTATAGCAGTTATAACCATAGTTTTACTGGTACGTTTCAAAGTCTCACCTCGGCAATCCATACAAATTTTTATATTATTAACCTATAACATGATACTATTATAACACACTTTATTATGTAAACTACATATATAAGTTATACAAAATAATGCATAACTTTTTTTATTTTTATTACAAAACTTTGTTTAAAACAACAACACTTCTGGACTGTTATAATATTGACATTTTTTATATATGCCTTAAAATAGTAAAGGACTGTTTACAGTTATATAATGTGTTTTTTGTACTATATTTTTATTGGAAGGAGATGATTTTTATGACACATTTTTATAGTAAATTGAAATATCATTTTGTTGATATATTCGTAATAATGATACCGTTACTTCTTGCCATAATTTCCAAACTCCTGTAATTCTTGCAGGAATTTTAATCGTTAAACGCTTTCCAAAACGTTCCATTATCTTCAATTAAATCTTTTATTTCTTCAAATAATATTGGAAACACAAGAAAATTTTCAGTATATGGTTCTGATTCAGAGGTATCAAGATATATGAACAAAGTATCTTCTGTTATATAAAATTTCTGATCCGGATTTATACCATTAAACTGTTCTATTGAAATAGCTGCATCGTTTGATTCCATCCTTTGCAGTATTTGCAACTCTATTATTTCATTCAATTTATCAACATATCCACTGTCTTCCTTAAAAATATCCTTCAAGCTGTAGAAATTTCCATTATTCAAATCAATATGTACATATTCATTCAGAGGCATCCCGTGTTCTTCTCCAAATGTATAATAATATCCCGTTTTATTAACTATAATCAAATCCTTTATCAGTTCAACAGAAAATCTTGCATTTATTTCATGTTTTAAACTGCTGTCCTGTTCATACGGAATATTATCTAAAAAAATGGATTTCAAATTATTATTGATACCCGTTTCCATATCCGTATCCGTATGCCCTGTAATTTGAGGATAGTATACAAGTGTGAATATGTCAGGCCTGTATTTTACCTGCTCTACAATAATACCATTATCAAATTTAAATGTACTCAAGGATTTCCAAACCGTTTCACCCTCTTCATTAATATAAATAAGTTCCTCATCTACGTATACCCTTATTATTCCATCCAGATATTCCATTTCCCCAATACAATCTATTTCCGGAAGGTTTTTAATTTTATTACCGTTTTTATTAATAAAACATGTAGATGTATTATCACTTACAGAAGCGATTTCTTCCTTAAACTCCCCTATGCTGTAGTAGCAAAATCCTGTTAACTGCTCTCCTTTATTATTAAAAAGAGCTTTTTTTGAATAATTGAAACCATAATCAAATTCTTCTTTTTCACATACGGCATATAACCCACTGCCTACCCTGTATATTGAACCACATTCCTGATTCAGGACAGGATTCCCCTCTTTGTCAATCAACATGGACCTCTGTCCTAAAGTATCATCTTCAATTGTAACTACGGCTAATCCATCAGAAAAAGGTTCAGCATTGCTGAATACAGGATCTATGGCTATGGTACCATTTATATACAGATATCCATATTTCTTGGAATCACTGTCATAGAATATCAACAAATCATCAGACATTTGAGTAACAATCGCATAATCATATTGATACATCATATTTCCCGACCTGTCAATAACTGCGTATTTGCCTTCATTTATACACACAAGGGCCAGTCCTTCAATGAAATTTTCCGCATCCTTATATTCTGGTTCTATCTCAACAATTCCCTCCCGATTAATATATCCGTACCGGTATCCCCCATTTTCCAACTGCTTACTGAATGGTGCAAGCCCTTCAGAAAATTCACCTATTAAACCATCAGTCTGAAATACTACTTCTCCATTTTCATTTATGATTCGGTACTCACCATTATGTTCCGCTATTGAAAGCCCATCGTTGTATTCATATATTACGTTATAGAAAGGTTCAACTATAAATTCATCGCTTTTGTTTATAAGCCCTGCATAGTTAGCTCTATATACAACTGCAAGCCCATTCTCCTGAAAATCTTCAGCCCAGTCATATTGGGGCGGTATTATAAACTCACCGGAATTATTCAAATATCCCCATAGGCTCCTGTTCTCTTCCATTATATATGCAGGATACAGGTTTTCAAATTCGTCGGAGTCATCCGGTGTTTGCTGGGATTCATCGGGAACCGTACCAGTACTATCTACATTCCCACTGCCGCTGTTTGTAACACTGCCGGTATTTTCATTCGTACTGCTTGTTTCACTGTTTATTGTAGTTTCCGTTGTTGTTTGAGCAGCAGTCTGTTTGATTTTTGTAGTTGTAGGCTGTGTGGCTTTTGAAGTTTGCTGTGAAGTACTTTGCTCATTTATTGCAGTTTGTGTTGTTTCGCCGGAGCCAGTGACGATTTCAGTTTCTGTTATCGAAACATCGCTTTCTTCTTTTATATTCTCAGAAGTACTCACCGTATAGCTGTTTTTATCCGTAATATGCTCATTCGTATCTGCGTCACAGGCTGATATTGTAAATATAAGTAATATTACAAGTATTGTCTGCAAAATATACTTCATTTAAAATTCCCCCTGTTCTTGTTTTCCACAATAGATCTTCAATATAACTACTATCATTATTTAGTATAACTTTAACTTTATATAAATTATATACTATATTTGTAAGTTATTACAACGTTTTAATCGAAATTTAATATATCATTTCTTTATTGTAATTTCAACACGCCGTTTCAATGAGGCTAAAGATTTTAATTACCTCCTGTTAGTCTAAATCGATACCCGCCATTTGTAGCGGTGGGGGACATCTTATTCCTCGTTATATATATGAAAGGTACTCTGCAAGCTCTTTACAATCTGAAATTTCAAATTGTCCATTTTTAAGTATCCAATACTGTGCATCAGGCTTTTGCCCCCCTATTTCCCGTATAAGTTCCGGATGACATGTTAAAATAAATATCTGTCGGCTTTTGCTTAGTTCGTAAATTATCTGAAGTGAATTTCGTATATGCCTTACATCAAAATTTACAAATGAATCATCTATTACAACCGGCAAACATGGTTTGATATCCATAATCCTGCTTATTCTAACAGCCATATAAAGCTGTTCACATGTCCCTCTGCTTAAAATATCAACTGCCTGCTGCCTTTTGCCATCCTTTAATACGGCGTTGAATTCGGGTTCTGACAGTTCAGGCAGATTCAATCCTTCATACTCACCTCCCGTAATATTTGCAAAAACCTCCTGTGCTCCGGCAAGTATCGTATCTTTCATTTTATTCATAAAATTCTTCTGTATATTTTTAAGTATGAATGCAGCTGCTCTGTAAGAGGAATACTTTACGGCAAGCTGTTTTAATCCACTCCTTGCTTCATCTATCTGCCTTTGTGCAATTTCAAGATTTGCTGTTTTTTTAAGTTCTTCCATGTCTCTTTTCATGTTCATATGCTCTTCCTTAAGTTTGTCAAGTTCAGTTTGGCTTTTATTCAACCGTTTTCGAAATTCATTATACTCATTTTCAATTTCATCTGCGGATGCAAACTGTTTATAATGTTCCCCAATACCTTCAAGTATTTCTTCTTCGGAATTGAATTCTCTGCCTGTGGTACTAAGGAACGCCTCCCTGTTTCTTTGCATATTAAAAGGCATAACCGTTTTTTTTCCAAGCATATTAATACTTTCTTTTAACTTAATATAATCATTCACTTTTCCTCCTGTATCAATAAATTTATTAAGCATTTCTGCAACATCGGGCAGTTTTACTCCATCAGTTTCTTTATTATCATCCTTAGCGTAAAATGCCGATGTTAATTCTATTACTCTCTTTTCTATTTCCTTTACTTTTTCTCCTGCTTTTTTTAAATCTTTGGCTTTTTTAAGGTTTTCATTCAGGTTTTCAATCTCATCAAATATTTTTTCACTGTAATCTTTGACATTAGATGATGAAACAGTATACTTCTCCTGCCTTCCTGAAATTTTTTTCAACACCTCATCGTATTTTTCAAGTTCCCTTTTTATTTCCATAAATAATTTATTTGCATCGGTAGTATAATTTTCATATCTAAAAATCATTTCCTGTAAGTCTCTCAGGTTTTTTAACCTGTCTTTAAGTATACCTGCCGGGAATTCTCCTGTTATTCCCATTACTGATGCATATTTTGAAAAACTTTTCTTTATATTGGAAATTTTTTCTTCAAGTTCTTCTGAATTAAATCTTATTTTTTTAATTTCCAAATTGAGATTATCAATCTGTGTCTGCAATTCATTTACATTATTTGCCCGTATTTTTTCTTTTTTCATTTTAACCACATAATGCATGAGCACTACTGTTAATCCAGCTGTAACAGCAGAAAATCCCAGATAAGGGTGGACAAAATAAAGTGCTGCAGCAGCTGTAACAGAAATAACTAAAATCAGGGATACAAACCTAATATAGCCATGCATGAATTCACTTATATCCTGTTTTTTAAGCTGCTTTTCAACAAATTCCCTTTGTGCTCTAATCCCTTGTGCTCTGATTTTCTCAGTCTCAAGCCTTTCACTGTACCTTTCGAAAAGTTTAATATCCTCATTTAAATAATTTTCCTCCATATCACCTGTAGGAATCTGCTTTATAAATTCAATGCCTTTTTCACTCCATGAATTGCTTATTTTTTTCATTTTTAGTGAAATATCTTCCCTGAGGTCGGAATATTCCTTAATATCATCAAGATAATTTTCAATTCTTACCCTCAAACCGGATATCATTCTCTGAAGGTCTATAAGTTCTTTTTCAGATTTTAAGAGTTTTTCCATATAGCCTTCCACATTATCCTGATCTGTTGAATATTTGAATTCATACTTCAGTTTTTTGGAATCATCCAGTAATTTTTCATATTCTTCTTTAAGCGATACGGCCTTACCCATCAAATCAACAGGGTATTTGTCGACCCATAATCTTCCTTCATGATCCCTAAATTTTAGCACATATTCTTCTTTTGTCCTGTAATCATTATAACCGGTTCTCATTATGTCCAATATCAACGTCCTGGCTTTTTGCTTTTCTATTAACTGTTTTTGGTCAGCTATTTCGTGTTCTAAAACAGAAAGCTTTTTACGGGTTTCAATAAACTTTTCTACCTGTGCTAAAGCTTCTTGTTTAAGAGTTATACCATTTTTAATCTGTTCGTAATGTGATTTAAACTGCTTAACCTCAGGATTTCCATTTTTGCCTCCTATTTTATCTGCTTCCTTTACAAACTCATTTTCTATTCCCGGAATATGTATTATTTCCTCTAGACCGGCTCCAAGCAGTACAGAATTCAATTTCCTTGCTTCCATACTATTGACATTCTCAGGTATTTTCCTAAGTTGTCCGAGGTTTATGGTAAAAAGCTGCTGATACGTAAATTTATCTATTACATATAGTTCCTGGACATTTGAAACCTTATTTCCTGTTTCTGAAATAATATTTATTGAAGGCTCTCCATACCCAATAATCCTTATATTGTACATTACACCCTTCTCTGTTTCCAAATCATATGCAATTTCATATTTCCCACTTGATGAAGGTATACTCAGATTTTTCGGGAACCCCCATGCCAAATTTTTTAAAACTTCCATGAATGTAGATTTACCTGCACGGTTAAACCCTCCTATTACAACAATACCAGGTAAAATATCATTGAGTGTCTGATTTCTTATAATACCAAAGTCTGATATATGAATTTTTTTTATATACATGGCTTTTCACCCCATTTTGTTTTCTGTCTGAGATAATCTATCCATAATAAGCTGCTTTGCCTGATCAAGTATTTCCAAAACAGCATTTTCATCAAGCTTTAACCTTTTTTCATTCCTGCTTTCATAGTCATCTGCCCTGTCCCAAACCTGTCCCAGATTATCCAGAAACTCATTTTTAAGTCCCCCTTCTTCGGTACATGACAAAATAATTCTGTCAATATCTTTAATGACAGGCATCCTCCTGACTAATTCCTCTAAATCAACTGGGCTTTTAATTCTTGAGGATATTGAATCCGTCCATAAAAAAGGTGTATTTTGATTAAACCTTTTCCTTAAATTTTCAACAAGAATCTGTGATACCTCTTCCTCCTGCTGCATAAATATCTCGTAAAGCTCACTTCTTCCTTCAATTATCCACTGCACAACAAAACCTTCAAAAAAACTGTATCCACTTTTGAATTTCTTTTTGAATTCATCAATAAGTTCAATACCTTTATTGAAAATCATGTCCTCAAGCTCCGTTATATTCATAACAGGATTATCCTTGTCTTCATCCGCAGCAATATTTACACGCTTCCACACAACAGGCGATACCGGTATATATTGTACAGAAACTTCTGAATACGGGCAAAGTTCCACCAGAGCAAATCCACCCGCTCCTTCTTCTCCAAAATCCCTCCCCTGAGGTATACCTGAATAACAAACAGCAGGTTTTGAAGGATTTAACAGCCTGAATTCATGGATATGCCCCAATGCCCAATAATGGATATCCTGTCTTTCTGTAAGTTCCGAAAGGGAACAGGGTACATAATTTACATTCTGTTGTTCAAGTTGTGTATGAAGGAGGGCAATATTCCAAACATCTGAGTCTGAAACATCGTAGGATTCATGCATTTTCAAGGATTCAGCCTTTTTTGAATAGGACTGCCCTATAACCCTTGCAATTTCTTTACCCTGACTGTCTTTTACTTTATATGTTTCAGGAGAACCTCCTTTTAAAACATGAACATTGTCTGGAATATTAACAATATCAGGAAGTTCATTCAACGGGTCATGATTCCCTGCAATCATATATACATGAATATCAGCTTCGTAAAGCCTTTCGCACTGTTTTGCAAAAAACTCTGCAGATTTTACCGAACGAGCTTCACGGTCATACAGGTCACCTGATATTACAATAAAATCCACTTCGTTTTCAAGAGCAGCATCGCATATGCGTTTAAAAGCGGTAAAAGTTGCATTTTTTGTAATTTCAAGTATGTCTGAGGGAATATCGCCTGTAATATGTGGCAGGCTTCCCATATGTATATCGGCAGTATGTATAAAACGTATTTTTCTCATTCTCCGCCCCCTTTGCCATATGCATGCATTCGGTATAATTGCCGCATTACAATACACATATAAATCTTATTTATATTTTATCATGCCCGAATTTATTATACAATTGAAAATCCCTCAGGTTTAATTATTTTCTCATTCCTGAGGCTCCTTATCCATGCGGATACCCTTGAAAACGGGCTGTCTCATATAGCCAGATGCCGTTTTCATCATGTATTTTACCGTGCATACAAGTTCAGGTTTGATCCATACCGCTTTCTCATTACCTGGCGGTAATTTCTGAAATGGCGGGTAATTTATTTTTTCCTCAGCTTCAATCAGGCGGAAGTCATCCGAGTTTGCTCCGATTGTAACATGTCCCCTGTAAATCAGTTGGTTCTCTTGATATTGTCCAAGGATTATACTGGTTACATTATTTTCTTTTTTGATGTATCCGCAAACAATAAAATCGTCATCCTTTAAATTTTTAATTTTAATCCAGTCTTTTGTCCGTTTATCAAAAAAATATCTACTGTCTTTTCTTTTAGCAATAATACCTTCCAAATCCTGCTGTTCCGCCAGATGGTAAAAATCAATTCCTTGCTTCTCAACATAACGTGAAACATTCAGCCGTTCATTTTCCATAACCACGGATTTCAATAATTCCTTGCGATCCATCAATGGTAAGGAAATAACCTCATTATCCTTATAGTACAAAATATCAAATGCGGTAAAACTTGCAGGGTATTTTAATGACTGCAGATGAATTTTAAATTCGTCTGTCATCAGTGAGCGTCTCTGAATCTCAAAAAATTCAGGTTTTCCATCCTTTATAACAATCAATTCACCATCCAAAATACAGCGGCATTTTACCTGCCGGTGGATTTCCGACAGTTCGGGAACTTTACCAAGCATTTTCATATTACGTTTGTTCCGAAGCTCTGTAACGTAGGACGGATCCAGATAAGCTATACATCTTTCACCATCTAGCTTGAGTTCAAATATAAAATCCATACTGTCAAAAGCTTCCGAAGTTTCTCCAATCAACATGGGCTTTATCATTTTTTCTTTAAAAATATCCCTCATACTTTTTCACTGACTTTTCGAGGTGTGGTCTTGCTCTGCTCAATACTGGCCTTTAATGCATCCATAAGGCTTATAACATTATCCCTGTTTTCAGGTTCTGCAGTAATGATTTCTCTGCCGGCAATCTTGGCTTCAATCAGTTTACGAAGCTTAACCTGATATTGATCTGCATATTCAGATGGATTAAAAGGTGTATCCATTGAATTTATTAGAGTTTTCGCCATGGTAAGCTCATGTTCCGACAGTTCAGGCTTGCTGTATGACTTTGGCAGTTCTTTTATATTATCCTCATAAAACATTGTTGAAATTAGCATGCCTTTATCCCTTGGTATGATTACCATTAATGTATCCTTAGTTCCCAATACCGTTTTCCCAACAGCAATTTTCTGTTCTGCCATCAGTGCTGCTCTCAGCAGTTCAAATGCTTTTTCTCCTCCTGGTTCCGGCACAATGTGATATGTTTTATCATAATAAACCGGAGATATCTGGTTTAATTGGGTAAAATGCAGAATCTGCACGGTTTTTTCCTTTTCCGTCTTAATTTTTTCAATTTCTTCATCGTTTATTACTACGTAGTGGTTCTTATCATACTCGTATCCTTTTACGATATCTTCAGATGTTATTTCTTTACCGCAGTGTGTACAGATTTTTTTATATTTTATCCTTTTAAGGTCTTCTTTGTGTAACTGGTTAAAATGAATATTATTGTCCTTTACAGCAGTATACATGGAAATGGGAATAGCCACAAGCCCAAACGATATTACTGATTTATGTGCAACCGCCATAATAAACACCTCCAATTAAAATAGTATTACCTTAATTGGAGCAAATAATTACATGTATTTATCAGTTACGGATTCTCATTTAAAGATGGTCGACCGCGGCTCTTTCAATATCAAGCCCCTTCGTGTAACGTTTCATAAATTCGTTGAAACCGGCAACGTCCCGGGGGTCAGGAGTTACAGAATCCTCAATTTGATCTCCAAAAACCCTTTTGTTAAGAAATTCTTCCAGTGATTCACCTTCCACACAATTAGCCATGTAAGAGGCAAGCAACGCAATGCCCCAAGCTCCACCCTCTCCTGCAGTTTCCATTACCGATATGGGGGTATCAAAGACAGTAGCCATGATCTTCTGTCCCACCTTCTTTGTTTTGAAGAAACCTCCATGGCCCATGATTTTATCTACCTTAACAGATTCTTTTTCCAAAAGAATATTCAGGCCGATTTTCATCGCACCGAGTGCTGTATATAAATGAACCCGCATAAAATTAGACAGGTTAAAATTGCTGTCTGATGAGCGTACAAAGATAGGACGGCCTTCTTCAAAATGGGTAATATGTTCGCCGGAAACATAACCATAAGCGAGCAAACCGCCACAGTCAGGATCCCCCTGAAGTGCGCTGTTCAGTAATGTATCATACATTGTCGATTTGTCAATATCCATACCCAGGGTTTTGATAACCTCTTTAAATAAACCCATCCATGCATCGTAATCAGATGTGCAATTGTTGGAATGTACCATTGCCACCAGATCACCACCAGGTGTTGTTACCAGATCAATTTCCGGATATACCCTGGAAAGTTCCTTTTCCAATACAATCATTGAAAAAACCGATGTACCGGCAGATACATTACCCGTACGGACAGATACACTGTTAGTACCTACCATTCCGGTACCCGCATCACCTTCAGGCGGACAAAGAGGAATCCCTGATTGCAATTGACCTGTAACATCCAGAAATTGAGCACCTTCTTTAGTGAGTTTACCAGCTTTTTCACCTGCTACCAATACATCAGGCAGGATATCCTTCAAATTCCACGGAAGATTCATAGGACTGATTTTTTTATCGAACAGCTCAATCATTTTTGAATTAAATCCTTTTGTCTTTAAATCAATGGGAAATACACCTGAAGCTTCACCAACTCCTAGGACCTTTTCTCCAGTAAGTTTCCAATGTATGTATCCCGCCAATGTTGTCATGCAGGTAATGTCTGATATGTGTCCTTCCTGATTAAGGATGGCTTGATATAGATGGGCTATGCTCCACCTTTGAGGGATAGGATAATCAAACAGCTTGGTGAGTGCCTCAGAAGCCTGGCTGGTTATGTTGTTGCGCCAGGTACGAAAAGGTGTCAAAAGATTCTCTTCCTTGTCAAAAACCAAATACCCATGCATCATACCACTAATACCAATTGCTCCGGTTTTTTTTACAGTTACTCCAAATTGCTCTCTGACACTATCAGCCATTCTGCCATAACTGTCCTGCACACCCTTTGTGACATCATCAAGGCTGTACGTCCAGATATTGTTAATATAGCTGTTTTCCCAATCGTGACTGCCCGAAGCTATTGGTTTATTCTTTGAATCAATCATCACTGTTTTAATGCGGGTCGACCCCAGTTCAATTCCAATTGCTGTTTGACCATTAATAATGGCTTTTCTGACATCATTTGATTTTTTATTCATGATTTTCCCCCTAATGTAGTTTTTATTTTAGATATGGTTATATGTGCTTTAATATACGTATCTTGATTATTATCATACTATTATTATATAATAGATATATGGGAAAATCAAGTGAAATAAGGATGGGCAGGGAGATATGCGGGGACAAGCGAGGTAACTGTTCAGACCTCTTCAGAAACATTATATATTTGAGAAATGTTTTTACAAATAGACAGCGAAAGGCACATAGAGGTTGTTTTTGAAACAAAAGGAGGTTTTAATGAAAGGAATATACAGGGTAGTTGACGCAAATGCTAACAGGGCTGCCGAAGGAATTCGAGTACTGGAAGATGCTGCCAGATTTCTTTTTGATGATGAACAGCTTGTATACGATTTACGCACAATAAGGCATGGAATAAGAAATGAGGTAACCGGAATTCTTGATAAATGCCTTGACAGCAGAAATTCTTCAGGTGATGTCGGGCTGAATGTTTCGCTGGAAAAAGGCATGGATAGAAGGAATGGGCTCTCACAGCTTATTGCTGCGAATTTCAAGAGAGTACAGGAAGCACTCAGGAATTTGGAGGAAAACCTGAAGCTGATCAATATGTATGATGCTTCAAAAAGACTGGAATCTCTCAGATTTGAAACATATACGCTTGAGAAAAGGTTTTATGAAAAGAAGAGTACAAAAGGAAAGCTGGAAAAATTAAATACCGATCTGTACTGTATAACCTCCGAACAACATTCGTTGGGGAGGAACAATATAGAAGTGGTAAAAAATATGCTAGAAGCTGGAGTAAAAATTATACAGTACCGTGAAAAAAAGATAAGTATCAGGCAAAAATACACAGAATGTATAGAGATAAGAAAATTGACCTGCCATGCCGGAGCTGCATTTATAGTAAACGGCCATGCGGACATTGCAATTATTGTCAATGCTGATGGGGTTCATCTTGAACAAAACGATATACCTGTCCCTGAAGTTAGAAAACTTCTGGGAAGTGAAATGATTATAGGTATTTCGACACACTCACCGGAACAGGCTCTAATTGCAGTTGAACAGGGTGCCGACTATATAACCGTTGGGCCAATATATAAATCATTCACTAAGGAAAATGCATTCGAACCGGCCGGATTGGATTATTTGGATTATGTAGTTGAAAACATTGATCTTCCTTTTGTGGCAACAGGGGGAATAAACGAGCAAAATATCATGGAAATAGCAGCCCATGGAGCAAGGTGTGTTGCACCGGTCACTGAAATAACTGGCTCTAAGGATATAAAAGGAAAAATTCTGGCATTGAGAAAAAAAATGCAGTCTGTATTATAGCAATAATTCTACCTTTATTATTAACCAAGGATTAAGACAAAAAAACGCGATGTCCCCAAAAGTAATCGCAAAAATTATATGCAAATCACTTTTTTCCTATAAGCAACGGTACAGAATAACCCGGTGCATCGGAATTGTTACCTTGTAGAATGTGAGTAAAAAAAGCCGATTAGCAGTACAGTTGTCGGTAAAGTAGGGCATGAAAAAGGGGCTTCAATTTCTTGAAACCCCTGGAGCTGGCGGACGGAATCGAACCCCCGACCTGCTGATTACAAGTCAGCGTTAATGCTTTTTGCAACCTTTTACATCTTTATGTAACAATACATATCACTGTATTATCAAGATTTATCCTTTTGTAACTCGACATAATTTTTGACTACTATTCATAAGTCTAGTAGTCAAATAGTAGTCAATAATAACTCATTAATAATTATTAAATATAAGAATTTACTTTATATTATTATGTGCTAGTGTAAGTTATCAAATTTTCATTTTCATTTGCCAGTTTTATATATTCTTGCATATTTTCTATTTCTTCATTTGTTAATAAGATATCATCCATATTAATATTTTGTATTCCATTTTGCTCAACTACTGCCGTTTGTAATTGATCAAAAATTATTTTATAATCCTTATTCATCACCTTAACTCCCCCCATAATATTATTATAACATTATTATCGTACAACTGCTATAATATTATAATACTATTTTTTTACCAATTTGTGCCTCTGCCTGTAAAATCACTGATTCTAAATTATGCTCATTTCCACAATTCAGGCACTTAAATATATAATTCTTGGGAAATTGTACTGCATCCCTTTGTAAAGGAACTCCTTTTTTTAGATTCGCTTGAAGTTTATATTTATTACCTGAATTCCGCATTAAATTAGCGTAGACAAGTTTCGACAGATTTTAAGATGTCATCGGTTGCGTTAAAGGCAGAAAGAATCGATTTTTGTTCCTTTG
>CAZANH010000122.1:0-3682 GCA_964486515.1 uncultured Eubacteriales bacterium | reverse complement strand
ATTTTTAAATAATGAAAGGTATCCAAAAATCATAAAACAGCATATAATATGGAGTATCAGGTTGGTTATCCGAAAGCCATAGGCTTCCATTCCCCAAACCTGGTAATCGAGCCAATAGGACAGATTAATTAGCGGTCTATAGTAACCCGTATGATAATTATTTGTTCCATTATTATTTAATACACCGTCTTCCTGACTCAAATATGAGCTCAAAGGTTGTAATTGTGTAATGTAGGTGTTGTATTTTATTAAGGGCTTATCATCCAGAATAAAGGTTCCTGAAAAGGTGGGGAGATAGGCCAAAACCGAAACAATGCCGATAAGCAGGTACGGCCATCCTTTGTAGACTTTTTTTACACTGGAATTTGAAATCCTGGCTGCCATCATTGCACCAAGGGGTTTTATATGGAAATTGGTAAGCTTAACAATGAAAGCGGGTTAACAGACTGCCGAAAAATCGTATTTGCCATGATCACGCTTGCCATACTCATATTGGCAATATATTCAAATACCTTTCATTCTCCTTTTCATTTCGATGACAGTCACAATATCGAGGAACGCTCAGCACTTCACCTGAAAGAACTCTCCTGGTCGAATATCAAAAACACATTTTATAAGGAAAAAGGAAATCTTTACAGGCCCGTAGCATGTTTAAGCTTGGCAATCAACTACTATTTCGGAGAAAAGAATGTTTTTGGATATCATTTGGTCAATGTATCCATTCATTTTATTTCTTCGTGTTTTCTTTTTCTTCTTATTTATCGGCTCATTAACCTCCCTGTTTTTCAGAATAAATATTCAGCAGACGCCTATTTTATTGCGCTTCTTTCAGCTATACTTTGGGCAACTAATCCTTTACAAACCCAGGCGGTGACATATATTGTCCAACGCATGGCCAGTTTAGCGGGCATGTTCTATGTCATTTCTATGTATCTTTATATAAAAGGTCGCATTTCTCAAGAAAAATATAAAAAGTACCTTCTGTTTGCAAGCTGCTCAATAGCAGGGTTGCTCTCTTTCGGCTCTAAAGAAAACGCGGCAATGCTGCCTCTGTCCCTTTTTCTACTCGACGTTTTTTTCCTGCAAGGTCTGTCAAAAAAGAATATTACACGGGCAATGCTCATTCTTAGTTTCATAATTCTTGCTATATTCCTTTTAGCCCTTTTAACAAAAGGTATTACAATATTCACACCTGCTTATTATTCAAACGCTTATGAATTTCGCAACTTTACATTGATGGAGAGGTTGCTTACACAACCAAGAGTACTTCTCTTCTATATTTCACTTCTACTTTACCCCATGCCCTACCGGTTATGTCTGGCCCATGAAATTCCCATTTCCTACAGCCTGTTGGACCCTATTACCACAATTTTTTCCATAATTGCTATTATTAGTATTATTATCAGTGCTTTTTTAATAGCCAGAAAATATCCTTTAGTATCTTTTTGTGTTTTTTTCTTTTTCATAAATCATCTTATCGAATCCACTATATTTCCGCTGGAGCTGGTCTTTGAACATCGAAACTATATCCCTTCCATGTTTTTTTTCCTCCCGATCGCCTTGCTGTTTCGAAATGGAATCGCCTATTTCTCATATAAACGATCCTTGCAAGCCGTCATAGTCGGCTTTGTTACGCTGTTCTTAGTAGCTCAGGGCCACGGTGCTTTCATCCGGAATATGATATGGGAGACGGAAGAATCCCTGTGGATTGACGTCATCGAAAAATACCCCCACCTCTCCAGAGGGCACCATAATCTAGGCAACTACTATCAGCGCACGGATCAGAATGATAAAGCCATTAAGGAGTATAAACGCGCCCTGGAACTCCCCGAAGATTCCCACGGGAAGAAGCACTACATCGTGCACACAAACTTGGGCTTAATATACGCTTCCCTGGGCGATGATGAAAAGGCTGTCCACCATTACAGAGAAGCAATTGGGCAGCGCATTCCCGGTCGTTTTTATCCCAATCCCTACAATAACCTCGGAGTCCTAATGCTCCGGAAAGGGAGATACGATGAGGCTGCCGAGCTGTTTGTAACGCTCTTGAATAACGCTCGTCCAGTTCCGGTCTTTCACCATAACATGGGTCTGCTTTACCTACAAACCGGTCGTTTTAAGAAAGCAATTCACGAATTCAACAGGGCGCTGGAGCTTGACAGGAAATACCTGCCATCCCTGCAAGAACTTGGAATCGCTTACAAGTCCATGGATCAGTATGGCAAGGCGGTGCAGTGTTTCGAGAGGGTCTTGATCCATAACCCAAAGGCGGTACTTGTCAGGATGCACCTTGCAGAAACCTATCTCTTGGCAGGAGAAATGAACAGGGGAAGGGACCTCATACATAAGGTCCTCTCAGATACACCTCCTCGAATCGTTCTCTCAGTGTTTACCCCCTCATCGGGTACGAGTCCTCCAAAGGGGATCCCTTCGCTCGACATTGTTTTGGAGCATATTGAGAAATACTACTGTATAGATGTCCTCTCTCCCCTGAGGCAAGAGGATTAGATGATCAAAGCCAAGGTGTGTTGTATCATCCTTTGTGCAGGGCCAATGTCCTACACAACGGCATGGAATGTATCGCGAACCTCGGGCGTGCAAAAGTGTGGTAGGCTGGTCAGGAGTGAATCCCTATTGTAAAGCGCCCCACAGAATGGAATGGCAGGCCTCTTGAGAGGCCTGCCATTCGCATGAAAACAAAATATCCGGTCAATGCCCCGGAATTATTTAAGGCTATTAGTGTGTTGCTACAATTCCAGTTGTATTAGCTGAATCAACTGAATAGGTCACTGCCGCATCACCCGCCTTGGAGTTAAAGGCCTCCATCGTATAACTAGTATCATTACCAGTCATCACTGAAAAATCAACACCGCTTGACAACACGAGTCCATAATCATCGTCCCGTAAGGCAGCTTCCTCGTCCGCATATTTTTGCCAATCAACATAGTACGCTTCCTGAGTTGTTATTGCATTCCTGAGGTCGGCGTTTGCGGACGCATTGAAGGACCGTGCCCGGTAAGCGCTGAACTGCGGGATGGCGATGGCTGCCAGGATGCCGATGATGGCAATAACAATCATCAATTCAATCAGGGTAAAACCCTTTTCATTTTTATTCATTAATTTTGTTACCATTTTTGTCCTCCTTTTTTTCTTGTAAAGAATTGATCATGATTAAAAAATAAACTCATGTAATTGTACGGAATTGCCCACCTCCTTTCATAATAAATTAAGATTTTGATATATTTATAAGCAAGTACCATGCCATCAATAGGGCTCTATGCATCGAATAGAGAAGTCCTTTAATTTACAGCTACTTAGGGAATTTTCTCTTGCGTGGAAAAAATAAAATGCATGGTGGGCAGGAATATTCGGCAATGATTGTTGGAAAAATTGGCGATTTTCACCAAAACAAGGTGATTTTCATACGTACCGGTGAGCTTTACAAAACCTGACAATTTCCGTGCCTGTACATGAAGAGGGTGGACGTTTCTGAGGTGACTGGCGGCCTCCGGCTCCTCTTCAAGCCCGCAGGTCTTCCATGCCAGAGGGAAGGGCCTGCGCCCCGGAGGGAACTGAAGAAGTGTCGACCCTCTTCAGGAAAATATGACTTCTGTAAAGCTCCTGCTCGCGTGTATGTTTCTTACAGGAATCTCTTATACCCTAAAGGCTAACGGGATACCTT
>CAZANH010000121.1:0-2290 GCA_964486515.1 uncultured Eubacteriales bacterium | reverse complement strand
AAGGACAGATAAAGAAAAGATTGTTGTAGGTTTTGAGCCAACAGGGCATTACTGGTTCACATTTGTATAGTATTTATGTAAAGCGTTAAATTCCGCATTTTTGGCTGTCAGCGGCAGGATGGCCCTGAACAGCAGCGCTCTCAACCTGCTTCGACCCCTTTTACTTATCGTTGTTTGGCCTTCATATTTATCTGAGCTGTTTTCCCTTACATTAAGCCCCGCAAACTTTATTATCTGTTTGGGGTTGGTAACAAGTAACTAATTCTTAACGAACCGCCGTATACCGAACGGTACGTACGGTGGTGTGAGAGGACGGAAAATAAATTAATTATTTTCCTCCTACTCGATTTTATTTAAAATAAATTCAGCAATAATAATATTTGTAACTTTCGGAATGTCGACTTCACCTATTTTTTTTATAACTCGATATTTTCCACTATCCAAATCTCCATAATGTGTTTTAATAGGAAACTTAGATTCTGAAACTCCACTTGGAGGTATACTATAAGCGACATTATTCCATTGTACATTTTCTTTTGAAGGGACAGAATACCATACACCATCGTTTTCTATTTCTAAATAATCTACCCCTCCATATAAGTATTCTGTTTTAGAGTTGTTTGTATATATTAAAGTTAATTCTTCCGTTTTAGTAGTAATTTGTTTTTCTTTTATTGATAGAACTACATCTTTAGTTAATTCAGAATCAGCAAACTTTGACTTTTTAAAGCTTGGACTTTCAGGTTTTTCTTCTGACTTCCCACATCCAACAATAGATAATGGTATCAATAAAATATATAAAAAAATAATTACGTTTTTCAAACTTTCACCGCCTTTGTTTTATTACAATTATACTATACTATATTATATTAGGCCTTTTTCAAAAAAAGTTTTTCTTTAAAGCTTCGGATGGAGACTTGTCTCCATCCGAAGTATTTACACCTATAAAGCTTTATTTCAATAAAAGGTATTATAACACTAGAAAATATCTTATACAATTTTCTGGTTACTATGTGCTTTCTTCTTAATATAATGTTAAATTAAAAGCACTAGCGATATTGCTGAATTTTGTAAAGTTTGCATGTGTATCATCACCACCGCTATGTATTCCTATTACTTTGCGTGATAATCCAGAAATTTGATCCACTAATGGAGCACCACTATCTCCAGCAACAGCAGCCAGCTCCATTCTTATATGGTCTGTAAAACTTGTACTACCCATCGTAAAGCTGAAACTTCTATTATCTACAGTCCCGGCTATTATACCAGATTTCATTCCATGCATGGTATAAGCAGTTCCTACAACACCAACATTACCGTGATCATCAATTGTATAACTACAACTCAATTTTCTGCTTCGAGTATAACTACTTGGTATATCCAAATGTACAAAAGCAGTATCACAAGTGCCTCCATAAAGGCGGGATGATACAGTTCCTACTTTTGTTCCATTTATGGACATTTCATGATATAATTGTCCTGCATGTCCTGCTATCACAAAACCATATTCAGTCTGCCCCAAATAGTTAACTGAAGATGCACAAAATCCAATTGTAGACTTTTCTTCCTGTATCATCATTTTTTATCCAGTCTTTAAATCCTGCATTGATGTCTATGTTAGGATTATATGGTTTATCTTTAATAACTACATCCACAATTTCATCGTTGTCAATTATATTATAAATTGCTTTATTGTCTATCTTTCCATTGTCTAACACTTCAACAAAAATTCTGTTATTGATTTCGTCAACACCAAAACCAATAAATAAATCTGCAGCTTTATCTCCAGATTCTTTTAATTGACTAATTTTTGAGAGCAAATCATCTTTGACATCAGTTAAATAGTCATAAGAATATTTAACTTGCTGGATATTAATATTTGGATTATCTGTTGCTTGCCAAATTTCTTCTTTTATTGAAGATGGATCACAGGTAACTAGAATATTGAACTTTAAATCTTTAATATATGCACCAGCATAGTATGAAGGTAATTTATCACCCCAATGTTCCGTAAGCTTATCATATTGCTTATTTGTTTTTTGTGAAAATTGTATTGCCGCCATCACTTCTGGCGATAAATTTTCTACAACATTTGGTTCTGATGATTCTGTTTCAATTGATTGATTTAATGATTCTTCCGCTCCCGAAATAATTGGTTGTCCTGATGGTTCTGTCGATTCGGGTGTATTTGATGAATCTGCAAACGAACTGGACGCAATAATAAAAACCATAATACAAAGAGCTAAAAACAATGGGAAAAATTTTTTCATTATATTTCATTCCTTTAAAA
>CAZANH010000120.1:0-2360 GCA_964486515.1 uncultured Eubacteriales bacterium | reverse complement strand
CCCAGTCTGAGAAGGTTATTATAATTGTTTTGTAATTGTTATCAAACTCTGTTAGTTTTGCAACATCAACACAGGTATATTCCTTTTTCATATATTCCAGTACATGGCTTATATTTTCCATTATCATAAGATTTTCCTGTTCTTCCGAATCGAAAACAATCAGGAATTTCTCCTGTGTGATGCTTTTTTTAATATCGTCAGGGAGCCCGTAAATACTGCTTAAATCTACCTGGGCAAACACATTTTTGCTTTTTGTCCATTGAACAATCAAGTTGAGCCTGATAAGCTGCAATATGCCTGTTGTTAAAAGTATGATTACTATTATGATTATTGTGCTTCTTAGTTTTAGCATTTTCTAACCCGCCCAGAATCTTATCATATTAAGTGTTTCATATGATAATTGGATTCCTGATTTTTTTAAATTTTCAATTATTTTTTTAAGATTGTCGTACTGCCCCAGATTATAATAAAGCTTCATTTTAGGGCAAGTTTTGATCAATATTATGTATTTAGAAACCCATTAAACAGAGATATGATTGAGGTTATTGATACATATGCATACACTTTGGGTATACAGGAAGGTGATTTGTCATTTTCGACTGCTGTAGGGATATTTAAATCCACTGTCAGCGTATGTTTGTTGTTCACTGCAAATTACTTGTCGAAAAAAATTGCGACCTGTGCGGTTGTGTGTACCAATAAATAACATTTATGGCAGCCGATCTACTAACCGATCAAAGATGCATAAGATTTGTATATAACGAGCGTATTTAAACCTTGATTTTGTAATTTTACGTAAGAAGGAGGAATCATGAGTAATTATCAATAATATTAAGTATATAAGATATACTTAATATTAACCGTGCTGAACAACCATATATGGCATGAATTAAGATGGTGGTCAGAATTGTATCTTTTGCGGAGGTGCGCTGATCATGAAGATGGAGATTACTATAAAAATAAGGAATGATGACGGTACAGAAACTATCAAACCAATAACCATAGACACGGATATTCCTGAATTTGACGAGTTTAAGGGTCCGGATAACTTCAGGGAAGTGTTTGATAAGTATGAAAAGGCAGTTTTAAAAGCAAGAAACGCTGCCGCAGAGATTGCCACAGGAGAATATCTTACAGAACTCTCAAAAAAAAACTTCTGCGAAAGCCGAAAAAACAGAAGGAACAAAAATAAATGACGACGCTTCGGCCTATGAAATAGAAGCAGAATTAGGAAGATTGGACATCATAACATACCGAGCAGCAAGAGGCAGCAGGACGATTTTTAGCAGCAGAGTTGAGCTGTTTCCTAAAATATCCCGGACGGAAAAGTACCACTCTGCATGCTTTGACAGTCTGGCACTCCGTCTGGCCAGCAGCATTCCTTCTTACCGGGTATGTGATGAGATATTAAACCGTATACGGTGGCAGGATGATGAAAAGAAAATCAAACTCAGGACAATGTCTGACGCGGTTGAAAGAGAAGGCAACAAAATAATAGACTATATTGATTTTCTCAGGAATCCAAGAAAAAGCAATCAGTAAACCTTGTATTTTTGCAGATTAACAACAGAAAGCCTGGATAAAGAATTTGTAACACTAAAATCCACACACCGGTTTGTAAGACTAACTTCCATTGTTGAGTTGCAGGGGGGTGGAAGTTAATTTTACAATTGAGGAAAATTCTAATTTATGAAAAAAAAAGAAATTTGTCTCTTGACAAATAATTCTTATTAAAGTATATTATATCCATAATAATTATATAGTCGACTACAATTAGTTATTAGATATTATTTTGAAAGGATTTTGTGCTATATGAAAAAGTTAATTTCAATAGTTGTATGTTTTGTGTTAAGTACTGCCCTGACATACACAGTTTTTGCAAAAGAAAAAACGGATACAGGCAATGAAAGCAAAGATCAAATCAAGTTGCAGGTACACAAGGATTTGGTGAAGCAGGGTGTAACTGACAGGATCAATAAAAAAATTAAGGATTACTACAAGACAAATAAAGAAAAATTGCTTGACCTTTCTGTATTAAAAAATCCCGATAGCCCTGAAGCTGAGGGAGTGTTGAGGATGTTGGAAGAAAGCATGTCCAGCACGGATATTGGTAGCAATGATGACACTATCGGCACATTGAGTCTGGGAGGAGACCCGCCTGATGGTCAAAACGACATTAGCTTTACCTGGTTTGAAAACGGGGATATAATATTGGTCCACGATGGTTTCTGTGCTTACGGCTATTATAGACATGCGGGAACTTTGATAGGAAGTCGCTTTTTTAAAGCCGATCTATTGTTTAGATATAATTAAACATAAATACCATATACATGTAATTTTATAGTATGTTATGGATAGAA
>CAZANH010000119.1:0-5673 GCA_964486515.1 uncultured Eubacteriales bacterium | reverse complement strand
CATACAAAATACCTCCTCATTATTTTTTATTTTAAGACTGATTGTCCTAAAATCATAATTTATTTGTCTTCTCTTCCATCAAAATTCCTACTCCTTCAGAGAACCCAGCATAACACCCTTGACAAAATGCTTCTGAAGGAAAGGATATACCATCATAATAGGAATAATTGTAATAATAATGTTTCCAAGCTTGACAGTCTCCAAAGGTGATTCGATATTCAAACCCGGAGCATCTATTTCAATATTCTGAAGCATTCTGTACAGGTACTCCTGGAGTACTTTTTTCTTTGGGTCGGTAATGAAAAACAGTGATGGGAACAGTGAGTTCCACGAGCCCACTGCAATGAATAGTCCTATTGCTGCAAGCATGGCCTTTGACAATGGAAGAGCAAGCCTGAAATACATACCGAATTCAGTGCAGCCGTCCATTTTGGCGGACTCAAATATCTCATTTTCAATACTTCTGAATGATGTCCTCATCAGTATCAGGTAGTAAGGAACTATTAAATTAGGTACAATATATACAGCATAATTGTTTAGCAGTCCCAAATGCCGGAAAAGAATATAGACTGGGATCAGTCCGGTTCTTACAAACATACTTGCCAAAATTATTATCATGAATAGTTTTATTCCATAAAACCTTTTGGAAAGTCCATATGCGGTATAACTACATGTAAAAAGCACTACTACGGTCTCAACAACCGTAATCACTGCTGTGTTAATAAATGGCCTGAATATTCTTCCCTCTTCAATTATTGTTCTGTAAACCTCCAAAGTAGGGTTTTTCGGGAAAAAAATAAAGGTTTTGCTGACATACTCGCTGTAATCCACCAATGAGCCGACCAGACAGTGCCAGAACGGATAAAGCATACTGAAACTCACCAAGGCAATAAATATGTAGTTCATTATATCAAAAAGTTGTATTTTTTTCTTGTCTACAACCATATTACACCAATCCCCTTCCGGAAAATCTCTTTGAAATATAATCAGTTCCAAAAAGCAGAATCATTGCAAGCACAGAGTTAAAAAGCCCTGCAGCAGTAGCGTAGCTGTATCTGTTATTCAGCAGCCCGGTTCTGTATACATACGTCTGAAGGACGTCCCCAACCTCATACACTCTCTCGTTATACATTACAAGAACCTGCTCAAAACCATTTGTTAAAAGGTTTCCCACACTCAGTATCAGTAAAACCACCATTATATCCATAAGACCGGGCAATGTAATATGAATCATCCTCTGAAATCTGCTTGCTCCATCAACTTCTGCCGCACTATAAAGCTCGGGATTGATTCGGCTTATTGTAGCAAGGTACAATACAGTACCCCATCCTGCTTCCTTCCATATTCCAGTAGCAACAAGTATTCCCCTGAAATGCCTGTTGCTTGCCATGAAGACTGTCCGTTCACCACCAAAATGGCTTATGACATTGTTGATAAGACCGGTATCATATGAAAGGAAGTTCATAGTCAAACCGGCGACTACAGTCCATGCAACAAAATGAGGAAGATAGAACAATGTTTGAGAAAGTCTTTTGTATTTCTGATGACGAATTTCATTTAGCAGCAATGAAAGAATAATTGGAACAGGAAATCCAATAACAAGCCTTTGAAGGTTTATTATTATAGTATTTGTAAATGCTCTTCGAAAAAGATGATTCCCCAAAATCTCCTTGAAATACTGAAGCCCTACCCATTTGGCTTCTTCTAATGGAATTGTAACACGGAATGCCTTAAACGCAATCTGCAAATAATAGGCCGGGTAAAAAATAAATAGGAATATAAACAAAATGGCAGGTACCACAAATGCATAGTATTGTTTGTCCCTATATATTTTATAAAGTACCCCTTGTTTGTTAAGATGCAATTTATTCAGCTCCTTAAACTCATTTATACTCTGATAATATCTATGGTGTTAATATATAAATATCATATAGGTAAAGCATATTAACTACAATAGGTCTGGATTTCAAAAAAGGTGTGTTTTTTTACCTGCTATCTTTTTTTGTATTGAAGGGGAGTCAGTCCTGTCTGTTTTTTAAATATCTTAGAGAAATTCCAGTAGTTTTATGCCGTCCATTTGAGGCATTCTTATATCGGTAATTATAACGAGGCTAAAGATATCCCCCACCTCTACTAGGTGGCGGGTACCGATTTAGTGATACAGGCGGTGAGTAAAAATCTCCCGCCTCGTTGAAATGGTGTGTTGAAATTGCTATGCAATTTCTTCCGTTATTTTAACATCCGGTTTGAGCATGTTGTACTTTCTAATCCCATCAAGGCCGTCAGAACCCTCACCAACAACATTAAAACCCATTGAATCCCAGTCTATACCCTTTATAATGCCCTCTCTTATCATTTTGTTGTCCTCAACTATTAAAACATCAAATTTCATATGAATATTCACCTCTTGACAGCTCTTCAGCAGTTATTACAGGAAGTTTCAATGTTGTAACTGTACCAGCCCCTGTTTTACTGTCTATATATAAACCATATTTCTCACCGAAGTATAACTGTATTCTCTCATGCATGTTGGACAAGCCCATATGCTCATCCTTTTTTTTGCTCTCAATATTGTCCCTTATCGATTCAAGACTTTCCCGTCCTATTCCCTTGCCGTTATCCTTTACCTTCATAAAAAGAAAGTCCCCGTCGATATCAGCCTCTACTCTTATTGTAAAAGTTCTACCGTTTTCCATCCCATAAAGAATTGCATTTTCCACCAGCGGCTGGAGTGTAAACTTTAAAACACCCATTTGCTCAGTGTCTTTTTCAATATCCCATATCATATTTATATTATCGTTATAATTTAGCCTTTGCAGGGAAAAATACGTTTTTGCATGTTCAATCTCTTCTTCCATGCTGACAACGATCCTGCCCCTGTAAATACCTATCCTGTACAGCTTGCTCAGCAGTTTTATCATTTTTATCGCTTCCTTGTTTTTTTCAGCTGTTTTCAATACTAGAAGTGAATTAATGGATATTAACGCATTATATAGAAAGTGTGGGTTTATCTGTGACTGCAGCGTAATCATTTCAGCCTTTTTTTGTCTGTTTTTAAATATAAGTCTCTCGGTCTCCTTTTCCTTGATTTGTTCCGAAAGACCTTTAAGTCTGTTCAGCATTATTCCGAAATTTCTGGCCATAGCAGCAAAATCCTCAATTTTGTTATCCATATCCATATCATGTGTGGTATCCATATTTGCCACACTCATTAAGTAATTAAGATTTTTCAGAGGCCTTGTTATTGTTCTTGTTGTGTAAAATCCTGCTGCCAAAGCCAGCAGGATGGATGCCAGTATAATAATCAGCCCGATATATATAAACGGGGATAGGCTTTTAATTATCTCCCTGTTTGAAATAGCATAAAATAATGACCAATCGCTTTTTTGTATTGAACTTCTTAAGATAATCCAGCTCTTAATTTTTTTACCTGACTGATTGTCCAAACCTGTTAAATGTTTCATCCTGTTTTCTCCGTTGTTGAAGGCATAATATTCACTACCATTGGAATTATCTTTGATAACTACCTTGTTAACATCATTTTGAAGTGATTTACAGGTATTTCCAAACATGTTTCCAATATCTATTTCTATATAACCTATTGTGGCATACCTTCTTTCATTGGGTACATCTTCTTCATCCTGCAGCTCAGGTAAATATTTTACACCCCATAAAATACTGGTTGCTTGATTCTCTGACTGAGGCAGTTTCCATATATATGCCTTCAACGGACTTTTCAGCTTTTTATAATCTGATTCATTCCATAAATGATTTGATTTTTTTTCATTTCCTGTATACAGGACTTCCCTGTCTGAATTTAATATCCTTATATTATTTATGTTTTTATATGCAAGCGCCTTTGAATTAACTGAGCTTATGATACGGTCCATACTATCGTCTTCCCCATTAACCAGTAATGAATACTGCAATTTTTCATCAAGAGATATATCCCTGGTAAGCTTCAGGTAATTGTTCATACTGTATTCTATATTATATACCACTTGTTTTGCCAATTGACTGTAATCGCTTTTTGTAATATTTATTAGAGTATTATAAAAGGCTGCAAAAACAATCAAACTTATTATAGTTATTGGTATAATATTAAAAACAAATAATTTGCTGGTTTGTCTGCCGATATTGGCTCTGTTTACTCTGTCTGAAGTAAAATCTCTGATTTTTTCATCCATATTGAAACTATCAGTTTCAGAAATAATTTCTTTGAAATCATTTAATGGTTTTGCTATGGACTTTGTTATTCTCTTGTATACAAAGTAACACAACACCGGAGTGGCAGCAGCAAGCAGCAGATATATATATACCAATCTCAACATTTCGAAATTTATCTTGTTAATATCATAAAGCAATCTGCATTCGAATCCATATCGTTTTGTTCTTCGTTCCATGACAAGAAATTTGCGTCCGTTAATATTCTTTGTTAGATGGTTTGTTCCCTCATAATCCATGCCTATATTATTTATTACTTCCTGATCGTTTAAACCGGTCGAGTTTTTTATATAGATTATTCTATTGTTGTTATCTGCAATAACAACACTGTCTTTAAAATTGAATGCACTATTCTCCAGGGTAATAATGCCACCAAGATAGGTTTCATCGTCCACCTTGGTAATAACAAAGCTTTCTTCATAAACCTCGTTGCCAGAAAAATGGCTTGGAAATTCCTTTTTAAATTCACTTTCCAGCTGTGTTTCGTTGAAAAAATTATTCAACAGTTTATTTTCGTCAATTACTCTTCTTTTTGTGTCAACACCTTTTTCCTTCATTAAAATTATATTGTCCGATGCTATGAATATATGAGAAAATTCCGAATAGTTTTCAAACATTTTTGCAATATAGAAATCCATGTTAATTTGCGCTTCATGTATTTCTAAATTTGTAATCGCATTTACAAACTTTTTCACTCTGTCCCTGAAAACAGTATCCTTTGCGGTATTCATAAGCAGCTTTTCTCCCTGGATATAAATATCCTCCAGATTGTTCCCCATAAAATCAAGCTGCTGTATCTTTGCCTCTACAACCTTGTTTGTAATGATTCTTTTAAATATATATATGTTTACAATACCCGTTATGAAAATAACTGCAACAAGTATTAGGCCTACCCGCAATATAAGTTTGTTTTCAAGCCTGAGTTTCAATGCCTACTCCCCCAAAAAAAGCTTTATTATTATTATAAAGGTATTTCTTTAAATATACAACTTAATACACGACGCACGAAAAAAACACACTTTTTTTAAAAAAAACCTGTTAATCACACATCCTATCTGCTGAAAAAAAATCTGTCATATGAAAATCATTACTGCTGACAAAGAATTAATACTGATATTTGCTTTATCCTCTCAGGAACAGTCTCAAGCTCATTGTAAATATACTCTCCTGGATCTTTGCTTTTTTTTGCATTTTCAAGAAGTTTCAATGCTCTGTCCATTTCCTGCCTGTCAAACTCCCTGCAGGGAATATGTATTGTTTTACCGGCAGCTGAAACATCTATGTTTTTCCTATGTGCCCTGCTCAGGAAAATGAGCTTTATAACCTCGCCTGCAATTATTCTTCCTATATGCCTGTATCCATCGTCATACTTTCCCCAGTTGTCATCGTGTTCATAATCATATGTGGATATATTACCGCATGCACCCTGCAAATACAGGATAGGGAATT
>CAZANH010000118.1:0-1552 GCA_964486515.1 uncultured Eubacteriales bacterium | reverse complement strand
TGGAAAAATAGAAATGGATGGTTCACCTGCTGTTGTTTTTACACACAGGGAGAGATTGGAAAGTATAGGACTCTCACTGCCGTCCATATCTTATTTGATTGAATGTATAAAGGATTATTTGCCTGGAATGAATGAATGCATATTTACTGTTGATGATGCAAAAAGAGTATTAAGGAAATATTTAAAAAAGGTGGAGAAATGCTTATAAATATCACAACAGGACAATATTTCCCTGGCAATTCACCACTACACAGAACTGACCCGAGGGTTAAAATAATATTGACATTTGTTTTCATGGTTATAGTATTTCTTATCAACAGTTACTACGGTTATTTGATACTTTCATTTTTTACGCTGTTATCCATAATCGTTTCAGGTATTCCCTTTCAATATACGCTGAAGGGCTTAAAGCCTGTTCTTATTATAATTATACTCGCGACCATTATAAATATATTTACTATACCGGGAACAACGCTTGTACAGTTTGGATTTTTGGGAATATCCCTGAAAATAACACATGAAGGATTGATTGAGGGCGCTAAAATTGCTTTGAGGCTTGTATTTCTTATTACAGGCGCTTCACTTCTTACATTGACAACCACACCTATTCTTTTGACAGATGGCATGGAGAAGCTTATGCAGCCGTTGAAAATAATTGGTGTACCGGCGCATGAAATTGCCATGATGATGTCGATAGCATTGAGATTTATTCCGACGATTCTTGAAGAAACGGATAAAATAATGAAAGCACAGGCAGCAAGGGGTGCTGATTTTGATACTGGAAATATTTTTAAAAAGGCAAAAAGCTTCATACCGGTGCTGGTTCCATTATTTGTGAGTGCCTTCAGAAGGTCGGATGAACTTGCGACGGCGATGGAGGCCAGATGTTACAGGGGAGGTGAAGGCAGAACAAAAATGAAGCAGCTTAAATTTGGTAACGTCGACTTGAAAGTAAGCGCGGTAATGATAATATTTACAGCCGCCATCATATATCTTGAGTATTTATTATAACAACGGAAGCCGTCCCATTTTATTTTCAAGCGCCAGGTTTAATACCACTGGCTTTCAGCCAGTGAGCTTTTAGCGCTTTGAAAATAACCTGCCTTTAAAAAGGCAGGTATTAGAAAGAGGTAGAAATATTCAACTACCCGCCACTGAAGTGGCAGGCTTGTACGACGCCTGTTTTTACTTTAGTCGACTTTCAGTCGAAAACTTAACCCCTGTACTTTAGTGCAGGCGTAGTTAAGCAATGAAAATATACTACCTATGAAACAAAGATTAAGAGAATAAGTAATCAATATGAAATATTATCAGATGAGAAAAACTGGTACACAGGACTACATCATGATAGATGTTTAAAGTAAGCAGCAAAGAAGCCATATGCCAAAACGTTGAAAACTTTTAACTTATTTTCACCCTGCTTGTTTGTTGAAATATACTACAAGATACGCTTCAGCAGTATCATTACTTCTATTTTGTATTTTATGGGATCTATCAGCATGATATCGTGCAGTATCTCCAATCTCAAGGTCAGTAGACATACTTCCTGATT
>CAZANH010000117.1:0-2743 GCA_964486515.1 uncultured Eubacteriales bacterium | reverse complement strand
ACAGAATCCGGTGTATCGGTAAAAGGTAAAACAATTTATGATGAAGAGATTATATCATATGTTAAAAAAATTATAGAATGTTTAAAACTTAAAGGAATTATCAATATTCAATGTATAAAGAATTCAGATGGCATTTTCTTTATTGAAATTAATCCTAGAATTGGTGGAGGATTGTCACTTTCAATGGCTTCTTCGGACAATTGGTTTAAAGCAATTGAACGATTTATAAACGGTAATGGATATAAACCTCTTAAGATTGTGTATAACAATATTATGTTACGTTATTATGAAGATTTAATTATAAATGAAAAGGATATTTTAAATGTTAAAAGTATTCGGATTTGATCTTGATAATACTTTATATTCCCATGAACAATACATTAAAGGTGCATATATGGATATCAGCCTATGGGTACAAAAAAAGTACCAAATAAATTATAAGGCATTTTATGAATGGATTTTCTCAAGGTGGAAGGAGATGGGAAGTTCATACAAACATATATTTGAAGAAAGTTATGAACATTTTAATCTTCCTTGTTTTTCAGAAGATATAAAAGTTATTCTATTTATTTACCATAATAGTACTCCAAAATTGTTACCGTATAAAAATACTAACTACGTTTTGACAAATCTTGCTTTAAGATTTAGAATAGTCTTAATAACCGACGGAATACAGAAAACGCAAATGTATAAGATTAATAAGCTTGGTTTAGGAAACATATTTAATAAAATATACATAACAGGTGCTTATGGAAGACATTTTTATAAACCGTCAGAAAAAATATTTAAACTATGTATCAAAGAAGCGGGTATAAGCGGAGAAGAGATGGTATATATTGGAGATAACCCGATATTGGACTATAAACCCTGCAAAGAAACGGGCATAAAATTTATCCGATTGAGAAAAGGTGAGTATAAGAGTTCCAAAGCAGAACAAGGTACAATAGAGATAGATAATATAAGTGAATTATTGAAGATAGAAGGAAAGGATATTGTATGTTAAATATTATTGCAGTAACAGGTATAAGATCGGAATATTTTATACTCCAGCCTGTATTTGAAGAAATAAAAAACAGAGATAATACGAAGCTTAAAATTGTTGTTACAGGTACGCATTTATCCCCTGTATTTGGTAATACAGGCGAAATAGTAAAGAATGACGGGTTTGAAGTTATAGAACTCGAAACGCTTTTTACTTCAGATACTTTAAGAGGCAGATCAAAATCAATTGGTGTACAAATAATGGGCCTTACCGATTTAGTTTCTCATGAAAAACCTGATTGGCTTGTAGTCCTGGGAGACAGGGAGGAAAGTCTTTCGACAGCTTCAATAGGAACTTATATGAACATTCCTGTTGCCCATCTGTGCGGCGGAGACAGAGTAATGGGTAACATTGATGATTCGGTAAGACATGCAGTTACAAAGCTTGCTCATATGCATTTCCCTGCAACTGATGAAAATGGAGAGAGAATTATAAAAATGGGAGAGGAGCCGTGGCGTGTAAATGTTGTGGGTAATCCTGCACTTGACTCTATTCGTAAACAACCTGATATGACTTTAAAGGATATAAATGAAAAATTAGGAACACATCTTTCTGATGATAAACCATTTATTTTATTAATACAACATCCTTTAAGTTCAGAAATTCAATTGGCCTGCAGACATATGGAAATAACACTTGAAGCTGTTGCAGAATTAGGTATTAATACTGTTATTACTTACCCTAATTCAGATGCAGGTGGATTTGAGATGATTAATGTTATAAAGAAATTTGAGGTAAAATATCCTTTTATAGAGGCATTTCCCACTATAGAAAGAAAATTGTTTGTCAATCTTCAACGTAAAGCAAGTGTATTGTTAGGTAATTCAAGCAGTGGACTTCTGGAGGCTCCCTTTATGAAGCTTCCGGTAGTGAATGTAGGAAATAGGCAGAAACAGCGACAGCACTCAGAAAATATTTTGTTTGTTCCAAATAAAAAAGAAATGATAAAGAAAGCAGTTAAAAAAGCTATTTATGATATTGAATTTATAAAACTTTGTAAAAATTGTAATAACCCATATGGGAACGGATATAGCAGCAAAAAGATAGTAGATATAATTTTAAAAACTGAAATTAATGATAAATTACTTAACAAACAGATTGCATATTAAAAATATAATATGGAGGGAAAATATATGAAGATACTTATTATTTCAGTGCATCCTGATGATGAAACATTAGGATGCGGCGGTACTATTCTTAAGCATGTCGATAATGGAGATGTGATTATGTGGATGATTATAACCAAGGCTGATTTATCAACAGGATATTCGAAAGAATTTATTGAAAAGAGGAAGGAAGAAATAAATACAGTTACACAAATGTATTCTTTTAAAAAGGTATATTCACTGGAATTCCCGACAACTAGCCTTCATACGGTTGATTATGCACTTTTAGTCAGAAAAATATCAAATATAATCCAGGAGGAAAAACCGGATATTATATATATGAACAACAGAACAGATATACATAGTGACCATAGAATAGCGGCAAGTGCAATCATAAGCAGTACTAAGGCATTTAGATGCCCATTTATAAAAAAAATACTTATGTATGAATGTATTTCAGAAACTGAGATGGCTCCTGCATTACATGAATACGTGTTTATTCCTAATTATTATTGCGATATAACAGATTATTTGGAAAGAAAAATTAATATTATGAAAGTATATGAATCCGAGATTCAAAAGCAACCATTACCAA
>CAZANH010000116.1:0-1715 GCA_964486515.1 uncultured Eubacteriales bacterium | reverse complement strand
CAACCTATCCTCTATTATTTTAAGTACACTTAGAATCTCATCTTTTGTGCCACAGAATATCATGTCAATATCAACACTCGTTCTTTGATACTCTACAGGGAGGTAGAATTGGACTGCAGCTCCACCCTTTAGCACAACTCTATCCTTGAGGATATCCTGTATCTGAAGAAACATTTCAAGGTCCCATAAGAATAGTTCCATTCTTACAATATTTTTTAGTCCATAAAGCTCCATCCTGCTTTCAAGTGTTTTCCTTAGAAAACAGGCCTTATTATGAATTAATCTTTGCTTATAACCACTCACTTATCTCTCACCCCTAATCATATCAACAAATTTGAAGGCCGCTTCATTAATATATTTACTCTCAACAATGAATCGAATGTCATAATGGGTATTTCTATCATAAGCTGCCTGTATAAGTTTCTTTTTATCAATTACTCCTCTCAAAACCATATGCAGATAAATCCTTGCAAGTTCCTGCAGAGGTAGTGGAAACTCCTGTCGGGTCACTTCGTAATACAGATCGACAAATGCTTTTTCATTTGAAGCAAAGCCTTCAGATGCATACTCAAATTTACTTGTTTCATATAAAATAACAATATCATTTAGTTTATTGAGTTTAATAACAGTATCTCTTGTTTTTAATTCATTTGGAGAGATAACCTGTATATTGTTTTTTAGCAATACATTCTCAATTTCTTCCCTGCTGTATTTATCTGCAAAAAGCATTAGCGGATAACTGTCGGGTACATGCTGCATATGCTTCAGTAAGATGTCAATTCCAGAAATATAGTACTGAAATCCTGTTTCTTGAAGTATATTGCTAATCTTATTGGCCAGCAAAGATGTAAGCGGCTTATCATCCATAGCATTATAATTTAAAGTGTACTTCCCTTTGCTTAAACGGATAAGATAGCCATGCTCCACCATATTATATAAATCCCAATATAGTGTTGCCTTTTTCGATTTCAGTACATTCAATGCATCTTCAACCTTAAAAAAACTTTTTCCTTCAAATGCATTCTTAATAATATCAAATTTCTTCTCTAAAGCACTTTTTCTTTTTCCCATTAATAACCACTCCCTGAAACCATGATATCACATATTGCTTAAAGATTCAATAGAATAACGGCAAATATTATATTAGCCGCTTTTGTTTTGAAATCTTTTTTAACTTGATATTGTCAGTTTTTTTTATAAGGTCATTATATGATTCAATAAATATATGGCAAATATTAAATTAGCCACTTTTCTTTTGAAATTTATTAATTCCTTATGAGCAGGCACAAAACTTCCATGTCCTTTATTCTCCGAGAGACTCAGCCATAATTTCTTGCATACAGTCATCCATGTCCAACAGGAACGAGAACAGAAAGTATTGTCGTGCCTCAGGATGTTTTATCATCAGCTCAGCGTCTTCCGGGAACTGAAGTCCTGAAACATCAAACAAAATACGCAATATAGCCATCATTTCAGCTTCTTGACCTTTCTGGTACATATTATTTAGAACAGCTGAAATTCTTTCCATAGATTGGGCGTCATTCTCTGAGAATGTCAAGATAGTTTCAACAAATGGAGCAGTCATAGCTCCGGATATCAGGTTAATTTTATTCCGGGATATTTCCCCGGATGGCAATAGAATACCTTTGTCATATAAAAGGTTTTGGTTCATTGACGTTTTCATAATATTCATTTGAATCCCTCCTTAAATTTTT
>CAZANH010000115.1:0-2673 GCA_964486515.1 uncultured Eubacteriales bacterium | reverse complement strand
CGCACCACCATCCGTCTATTTCATATTTGTACAAACCTTCCTTAATTTGCTTCCAGTGAAGTTTTCTTGCATCTTCTTCAAACAGATTTATATTACTTTTATTTTTGAGGAGCAGCCCCTTATCAGACATTTCTTTATGATTCGGTCCGTAATTATTAAATTGTGTCCATATGGATATAATCATACGTATGTGCATATCATGAAGTTTTTTTAAGAGTCCTTCAGGTTCAGGGTATCTCTCAGGGTCAAACCTCTTTTCACCCCATTGCTCTCCTGGCCAATACTTCCAGTCCTGTACAATTACATCGATAGGTATTCCTCTCTCCCTGTACTCCCTGGCTATGTCAAGAATCTCTTTCTGTGTCTTATAGTGCTCTTTTGACTGCCAGTAGCCATAAGCCCAAATAGGAAGCATGGCCGATTTCCCGGTTAAATTGCGGATTTCCGAAATCAACTGGTCAAATTCTGGCCCGAAAATAAAGAAATAGTCCAATTCATTCAAATATTCCGACCAAAAGTAAGATCCATGTTCATCATCATGAAATGCAGAAAAGGAATAGGTATTAAAAAAGCAAGCATACCCTCTGGATGAGATGATAATCGGCATGGGCAGCTTCCTGTTATGCTGATACAGTGTTTGAGAATGTCCCCTGTAGTTCAGGATGCCATCCTCATGCTGCCCTAATCCATATATCGCTTCTCCCTCGGAAAACATAAATTCCTGTTTCATTGAATACGCTTTTCTTAAAAACTTCTTTTTACTACTCATTTCACCATCTTCTTTATCATCAAAAATGAATTCTTCGATGTCGGTTTCCTGAAGCCATTTCCCACCGCGTTCAGGTTCTTTCACTAAAAGCTCTCCTTTTAAATCGTACCATGAAAAAGCAGCTGTTGACTTCTTTATAAGCAGTTTTATTTTATCGGTAGTAATATAAATACTCTCATAATCTTCAGTAATATGAAAGCCGGTTCCTTCTTTTGGGATTCCTGTTATCATATCACCAATACTTGAACTGAATAAGTCGTTTCTTGTGTATCTAACTCTTATTTGTTTATCATTCCAGAGTTCAAGCAATATCCTGTCATTATTATCAAGTTCAATAACAACTTCATTTGTTTCTTTTGAATAATACTTAACTACGTGCATGCAAGTTCTCCTTTGCTATGTTATTTATCTTACTATATTCCCAACAAGTTTGAACTTTTCTAATTCAACTCCCGGTGGGCAGCTATCTGCATTCGAAAGTATAAAATTTCTTTTACCCATCTTGTTTATGAGTTCCCGGACATATTCTTCAAGCTGCTCTATTGTACTGCCAAGAAAAAAGGTTGGTTCAATACCGCCTGCAATACTTACATTGCTTACATTGTCACGAAGCATGTTTTTGACTTCCCATGGATATATATTCCCCGTAGGAGGAAGAGAAACAGACTCAATCATGTCTATACCTGTCTTAGCCATCAGTGGAACAAGTGCTTTTATATGTCCACAGGCATGATGTATCAGCAGTTTCCCGTTTTGGTGCATAATCTTTGCATATTGTTCTATTTCAGGTGCAGAATATTTTTCAAAATAAGAGGGGCTGATATTGGTAGTGGAACTATCTTCCCAGAATATGAAGGCTTCTGCAAGCGAACCGGCACACAATTCTGCCGATAAAATGCCTATTCTCATCATAGCATGAATACACACCTCAACTACCTCCGGATAATCCGTCAATGCATAAACAAGTTCCTCGGTACCAACCCAGCGTTCAATGAGAGACTGAAAAGCTGTTTTACAATAGATACCCCCTATTACCGGAATATACAACCCTCTTTCGCCAAGTTCCTTGTAATCCTCATTAAACTTTTCAAAGCATGGTTTCAGAGACATATTCTCATACAAGTAAATCAATAACTTAAAATCATCTTCACTTTTTACTGGATGTTCAATCGGAAACCATGTATTAGTATTTGGTGTAAAAACATGCTTCTCATATAAATTTCCTAATGGCGTTTCAAATGTTATGTATTTTTCATTATTTACAATCTTTTCATGTACATTGCAGTTTTTATAAACAGGTTCGTACATCGTGTAACCTCTGAACATAGGGTCTGCACCAATTTCCTCATAGAACTGAAGCATTCCCTTGTCCTGTATATGCTTGGGCTGTACCTCCCAAAAATATGTTAAAAACGGTGACCAGGGAATTCTATCAACCTCCTTCCCTTTTATCGCAGCTAATAGTCTTTGTTTTGGTGTCATAAAAATTGCCTCCTTAACTCTAATGAAAATTATTCCGTATCTTTTTTCCTTCATCAAACATTGCAATGACATTTTCCACAGGAATATCCTTTTTAAAGCCTTTATTTTCGTTTTGATAATGCCTGGTAACCCTCATTGCAACTTCACCTTTATTAACCGATTTCTCTTACAATATTTGTAACAAGTTTAAACTTTTCTATTTTGACACCCGGAGGACAACTGTCGACATTTGCCAGTACAAATCTTTTTTTGCCCATCTTGCATATTAGATTGCGGACATATTCTTCAAGTTGATCAACTGTGCTGCTTAGAAAAAAAGACTCCTGCTCTTTTCGTCTTATACCGGATATATACGTTACCTAATAGCCTTCTTAAGTGCCTTAAAAACCTTTAATTGTTCTTTTGAAAGCGTACCATCCCTA
>CAZANH010000114.1:0-1727 GCA_964486515.1 uncultured Eubacteriales bacterium | reverse complement strand
TGATATATTCATGGCATGTTCTATTGTTTCTCCCATAAGCGGAAGATGGCACATGTCTATCATGCTGGCAAAGTTTTTGCACCCTGCATCATGGATTCTATGTGAAAGCCTAACCGCATCACTGGAAGGTCCAATGAATTTTTTCTTGTCAACTTCCCTGTCTGTAGGTTCTACCATCACAATAACATCATCTGGTACAAACCTGCATATTTCACAGAAGAAATCAACCAGTGCCTCAAAGGCTTCTCCCCTGTTATCCGGTACATCCGGTCCACTGTTTGCGATTATTTTCCGACAGCCCGCCTCAATGCCTCTGGCTATTTCATTTTTATATAACTCTATTGAGTATTTTCTTTTTTCAGAAGACAGTGTACAAGGGTGTGCCGATTCTTTTCCTTTTCTGCTCCCCACATTGTAATATATATCCTTGCCGCTGTCTTTAAGAAGCTTGATTTCTTCCCTTCTGTAAGGTTCTTCCTCAGGAATCCACAAATCCAGTATCTCAAGTCTTTTTTCACCCATTACTTCCTTAAGGGTTTCAAAATGGTCTTTGGGTCCTGATATCATTTTTTTGTATAATAAATGATGATTTAGTCCAATTTTCATGTATTCTTTATAACTCATTTATTTCTCACCCTTTTCTGCATTTTCAGGTATTCCATCCATACATCGGTACCGGTTTTACCTGTTATATTGATTATGTTCTGCCCGACAAATATACTGGGATAAAGATCTTTAAGCTTTTTTAAATAATCCGATTGAGCTATTTCAATTTTCAGCTCAATGGGGGCCTTAAACTTGAGTGGTTTAACCTCTGGAAGCTTTGCTGCTATTTCTGCTGCAGCTTCATAAATCATTCTTCTCGTTTTTACAGGAGGATAACACCTGGCTTCAAATTCGCCCAAAGCCTCTTTAACAGTTACAGTCTTAACTCCGGTTATCAGTTCCTCTGCTTCTTTCATTCCTGCAGAGTCCCCAGTCACCATGACAAGCGGAACGTCATAGTCGCCCGCCATGGCAGCTTCCATTCCAATTTCGCCCACAACACAGTCGTTAATCCAGATGTTTAAATTCTTTCGCAAATAGCTATGGGGAAGAAGTGCTCCTGCCACCCCTGATCGGGCATGAAAACCCACCATTACCAAACCGTCATATGTACTGTCAATCCCTCTCCAATTCTCCTCAACCAGAGGTTTTCCACACACCACACTGACCTGTTCCGGCAGGCTGTCCATAACAACATTTCTTCCATCCGTATGCTCGTCATAGATTACAATCTCATGGCTGCCTTGAGAAAATAACCCATCTATAAAAGCATTCAAATCATTCATCAGCATATTCTGCCCAAAGGCTGTTCCTTCTGCCTGCTCATAGGTAGTAACACCCGTTACCCCTTCAATATCCGTTAATACCATTAATTTCATACTTTTACCTTCACCACCAGTTTTCTTACTTTCTCCTGTTTATCAACAATACAATCCGGCATATGAAGGTCCTGGGGAAAGAAAACTATAAACCAGCCGGGTTTCATAACAACAGGACTGTATTTTTCCGGGCGATTGTATTTTTGCACATCCTTTTCCTCACTGTACTCTCTGGTAACCTCAAGGCCCTTGTCCAGTGTATGTCCCATCATTTCTTGGCCTTCCAGCATCACCTGTACATCAATATGCTTTACATGGCTTTCAAAACTTCTTTCCTCAACAGGTTTTGTGAAGTATGTCTTA
>CAZANH010000113.1:0-3696 GCA_964486515.1 uncultured Eubacteriales bacterium | reverse complement strand
GGTATGGAAAACTTAATGATAGACTATTTTGAAAATATGGATAAAATAAAAATCGTGGGTAAAAGGGTGGTTGAATTTTACAAGGTGATAATCGACAGGTATTCCGCCTTGAATGTAGACGGGATATTGACTTCGGATGACCTTGGGCATCAAAACGGCCCCATGATGTCTCCCGCAATTTTTGAGGAACTGTATTTCCCCTTTTACAAAGAGGTTATATCATACGTACACAGCAAGAATATGCATTTCTTTCTGCATTCATGCGGGGATAACACATTGGTTATGGAATATCTCATTGAAGCCGGTGTTGATGTATTCCATCCGATCCAGACAGGATGTATGGATTTAAGGCAGACGGCAAAAAGATTTGGGGATAAAATAAGTTTCCTTGCGGGAATAGATGTACAGCATTTGTTGCCGGAAGGTAGTGTTGATGAAGTTAAAAGCGGGACAAAAGAATTGATTGATATATTGTATAAACCTGAGGGCGGCCTTTTACTTGCGGCAGGCAACGGTATACTGCCCGATACTCCTCTTGATAATATAGAAGCAATGCTGGATGTAATTTCCTTGTACAAATATAGCGAGGCATAAAATGTCCCCCACATGTGAAGGTGGGGGTAACGTTTACTGCCAGGGAGCTTTTGAGAACCTCCTGACGTTTATTTCATCTATTGCGCTTCGGCCACGGAATTTAAGAACGAACATGACTATTTCGGCAACCTCTTCCGGCCTCATCAGGGAGGAGGTGTCCAAATCCGGCCTTGTTTTGGTAACGAGTTCTGTCTCAACGCCCCCGGGGGAAATTACATGCACCCTTATATCATCCTTGAATACTTCCTGAGCAAGTACTTTTGTAAAACCAATTAAAGCGTGTTTTGACGCAGTATATGCTCCCTGGTTTATGTAGCCTTTAGTGGCGACTATTGACGCGATATTTATTATTGCTGCTGATTGGGATTTTCTAAGATAGGGGACAGCCGCATTACAAAGAAGGAAAGGGACTCTTGCATTAAGGTCCATATGCATATCCCATTGCTCCAAGGTGGTTTCTTCAAGCGGTGATGCCATTGCAACCCCCGCGTTGTTTATCAATATATCCAGTTGGCCAAATTCTTCAATGGCTTTTTTCACGAGTAATTCGGGAGAAGCTTTATCAAGAAGGTCACAAGCATGTATGTATGCCCTTGCTCCTGCTTCTTCTATCTTTTGTTTTAAAACGGCAAGTTTGTCTTTGGAACGTCCTGTAATAAGCTGATTTATACCTTCCTCCGCCATTGCAATTGATATGGCTCTGCCTATTCCGCCTGAAGCCCCCGTTATCAATGCGACCCTGTTTTTAAGTTTGTTTTTTTCCATTTTACCCACCTTTCTTCCATTTATATTTTAAAATCTTAATATTACAATTTACTCAATTGTGAAACTAACATCTATTTGTACAACCAATGTCCATACCTCTGTATCGTAACAGTGGAAGTTAGTCTTTCAAATCAACAGGTTGACTTTATTTAAATGTTAAATGAATTCGGAAATCATTTTTTCAACTTCATTTGCAGGTAATGCTCCGACTACCTGCTTTACAAGTTCACCATTCTTAAACAGATGCAATGTTGGTATGCTCATGATTCTATATTTAGCTGCAATTGAAGTCTGCTCATCGACATCAAGCTTTCCAATCTTTAATTTTCCCTTGTATTTTTCCGCTATACCTTCGAGCATGGGTGCCACCAGAAGGCAAGGTGCACACCAAGGTGCCCAGTAGTCTATCAGTACGGGTACGGGTGAATCAATAACTTCTTCCAAAAAATTCTCACCGGTTAAGTGTATTAAATTGCTTTCCGCCATGTAATTAAACCTCATTTCCATAAAAAATATACTTGAATAGTTATACACTTTGATATATTATACCCATAAAGACTATGTTTGTCAATAAACGGGGGTGGTTTAAACAATGGCAAAAATTGAGTGTTTTAAGGAGCATTACAATCAATATGAGGAATGGTTTGATAAAAACAGTTATGTATACCAGTCGGAATTAAAAGCGGTAAAACACTTTATTCCTTCAAAGGGAACAGGGATGGAGGTTGGTATAGGGAGTGGAAAATTCGCAGAGCCGCTTGGTATAAAAAAAGGAATCGAACCCTCCCCACAAATGCGCAGACTGGCAGAGGAAAGGGGCCTGGATGTTATAGAGGGGATAGCTGAAGCCTTGCCTTTTAAAGATGCGTCATATGATTATGTTTTAATGGTTACAACCATTTGTTTTGTGGATGATATAGAAAAATCATTTCAGGAGGTAAAAAGGGTTTTAAAGCTGGGCGGAAAATTTATTATTGGTTTTGTTGACAGGGAAAGCCCATTAGGCAGAGTATATGTCAAGCACAAAGATGAAAATGTGTTTTACAAAGATGCGATTTTTTATTCATCGGAAGATGTGTTATCATTATTAAAAGCAGGCGGGTTTATAAACATGGAAATAATCCAGACTGTCTTTGGTGAAATGAAAAAGATTAATGAAATTCAGGATTTTCAGGAAGGACATGGTGAGGGTGGTTTTGTAGTTATTAGTGCGGAAAAAAATTAATATTAACTTTTATATAACAGGGGAGAGTATTTAGAGCATGATTGAAGTTGATGTAAACCCAGGTATTTGTGGACTTAAGACAAAAATAACGATTATTACGAAAGATATGGAGACGGTGGATGTTTTGATTAATACCGAATGTGAATCTGTAAAGAAAATGGAAAGTGAACTGAAGGAAATTGACTGTATGGAAGAATGCCTTTCCAGATTCAGCAGTTCAAGAGTATACAAGGCAGCGGAAAAATACTGCGAGCATGTTTCCTGCCCGGTACCTTCCGCAATAATAAAGGGGATAGAGGTTGCCTGTGCATTTGCGTTACCACGGGATGTTAAAATTGTAATAAAGAAATAAATATCAGTGTAATATAATCAGGAATGATAAATGGCTCCAATATTTGGCGCCTTTAAATATGGTTAAAGATGAATAAATGAGATGAATAAATAAAATGGAGGATTAAACAATGCTTGAAGAGGATATGCTTGAGAAAAAAATCTGGGCTGTTGTAGGAGCAAATCAAAATCAAAAAAAATACGGCAATATGATATACAGGAAACTTAAGCTCAGAGGTTATAAGGTTTATGCGGTAAATCCCTTATATGATACGGTAGAAGGCGACCCTTGCTATAAGGACCTGGACTCACTGCCTGAACTGCCTGAAGTTATAGATATGGTTGTAACACCAAAAAGATCCAAGCCGGTTATCAGGGATGCCGCAAGGCTCGGCATTAAATATATATGGTTTCAGCCGGGTACATATGATGATGAGGTGCTTGAACTGGCAAAGGAGTTAGGCCTTTTGTACGTAAAAGCATGTGCGCTTGTAGCCACGAGGTAAACTTGCGGATAGCAGGGACGCACGGGAAACATCCTCCACGAGCCCTCCCGTATCGATTTCATCCGAATATCTCGCAAGTGGCAATAACAACTTAGGGAACCTGAATTTATCATCCAAACGACTTGCAACACGATAAACGTAATTTACAGAATTACATGACAATAGTCACGGAGTACGTTACCATTCACAGCCCTTTTCATCTACTTGAAGAAATATTTTCGTGAAATACATAGCGTAAGGTTCTTAGAGGCTGTTTGTGAAGCAAATATAAGATCA